>NZ_JAYRKD010000007.1:0-256613 GCF_041905885.1 Dongia sp.
GCCAGCTTGGCCAGACGCTCGGCCAGCTTTTCCTTGTCGTACTCGCTGGTGGTCTCTTCGATCTGGGCGCGGATCTGGTTGCAGCGACCCTCGATCTCCTTCTTCTTGCCGGCGCCGTCGACGATGGTGGTGTTCTCTTTCTCGATCTGCACCTTCTTCGCCTTGCCGAGCATGTCGAGCGTGACGCTCTCCAGCTTGATGCCCAGGTCTTCGGAGATGACCTGGCCGCCGGTCAGGATCGCGATGTCCTCGAGCATCGCCTTGCGGCGATCGCCGAAGCCCGGCGCCTTCACGGCCGCGACCTTCAGGCCGCCGCGCAGCTTATTGACGACCAGGGTCGCCAGCGCCTCGCCTTCCACGTCCTCGGAGATGATGAGGAGCGGACGGCCCGACTGCACCACGGCCTCGAGGACCGGGAGCATCGCCTGCAGCGACGAGAGCTTCTTCTCGTGCAGGAGGATGTAGGGGTTCTCCAGCTCGGTGATCATCTTCTCGGCGTTGGTGATGAAGTACGGCGAGAGATAGCCACGGTCGAACTGCATGCCTTCGACGACTTCGAGCTCGGTCTCGAGGCCCTTCGCCTCTTCGACGGTGATGACACCCTCGTTGCCGACCTTCTGCATGGCCTTGGCGATCATGTCGCCGATTTCCTTCTCGCCGTTGGCGGAGATGGTGCCAACCTGGGCGATTTCCTCGGAGGTCGAGACCTTCTTGGAGCGCTTCTTCACGTCCTCGACGACGGCTTCCACCGCCGCGTCGATGCCGCGCTTCAGGTCCATCGGGTTGAGACCCGCCGCAACGGCCTTGGCGCCTTCGCGAACGATCGCCTGGGCCAGCACGGTCGCGGTGGTGGTGCCGTCACCGGCGAGGTCGTTGGTCTTCGACGCGACCTCGCGCAGCATCTGCGCGCCCATGTTCTCGAACTTATCGCCGAGCTCGATCTCCTTGGCGACGGTGACGCCGTCCTTGGTGATGCGCGGCGCGCCGAACGACTTGTCGATGACGACGTTGCGGCCCTTCGGGCCGAGGGTCACCTTCACCGCGTTGGCGAGGATGTCGACACCGCGGAGCATGCGCTCGCGGGCGTCGCCGGAAAAGCGGACGTCTTTAGCAGCCATTGTTCTCTATCCTTCTGAGTGTGGTGGAAGCGGCGCTGAGTGAGCGATGCTTACTCGGCGGCCTTCTTCTTCGAAGCGGTGCCCTCGATGATGCCGAGGATGTCCGACTCCTTCATGATCAGCAGGTCTTCACCGTCGATCTTCACCTCGGTGCCCGACCACTTGCCGAACAGGATGCGGTCGCCGGCCTTCACGTCCAGCGGCGTGAGCTTGCCTTCCTCGGACTTCAGGCCCGCGCCGGCGGCGATGACTTCGCCCTCTTGCGGCTTTTCCTTGGCGGTGTCGGGAATAATGATGCCCCCCGCGGTCTTCTCAACGCCTTCGATGCGGCGCACGAGAACGCGGTCGTGAAGCGGGCGGAACTTCATGGAGATCCTCCGTATGGATTGAAAGTGGCGTCCCTGGTTCCGCCGGAGGAGGATGTTGGAGCCTTCTGAACCCAGCGGGCTGTTAGCACTCTCATCCGACGAGTGCCAGCGATGTAGGCCCAGACCCTCCGGCCGTCAAGGTCTAAGAGTCCGGAAATGCTCGCAAATTCATCAATCCAGCGCGCTGCGCTTCAGCCGCCCGGCAGCAATCCCACCGCTTGAGTGCTAACCATCTGAAAAACAAGCACTCTTCAAGCGTTTGTTAAGGAACGAAGACCAAGCTCAATGCTATGGTTAAGCGTGGGTCTGAGTCGCTGGCTTCGATCCCTTGAAGGACCAAGGCAGGCGCGGGACCCGGTCATCACAGACTGGAGGTTGCCTTGATCGCGCGTTCCGGACTGGCACTGCAGCTCAATCATTTCCGGCTGACCACCGCCCAAATCCTCTATCACATGCCCGATCATCCGGGCCTGCTGCAGACCTATGTCTGGCAGGATTACGACCTCGCCCCGAAATTCCCGACCCTCCGCAAGTTCCTGGATTTCTGGACCCGCAACCTCGACGGCAAGCTGCACTCGGTCCAGGTCGCCAGCTGCGAGCTGCTGCAGGCCCCGCAATGGCGCAACGCCCAGGCGCTGCTGACGGTGCACTGAGCGCCCGGCTCAGCTCAGGCGCCGCAATACGACGAAGCGAGTGTCTTCAGTGATCCGTCCGACCAGGCAAAGACCTGGACGCCGCCCCATTCGTAGCCTGACTCGTAGACGGCGAGGTCGAACCGGCCGCTGCCGGTGAAGTCCGGCAAGGCCTGGATCTCGTACTGCGCCGCGATGAAGTGTTCCTGGTCCAGGCCGATGATGTAGCCGGCATGGGCTGCCACCTTGAAACCCGCGTCGCTCAAGGCGCCCACCGCGACGAACGAGAAGTCACCCGGCTTCTCCCCAAGAAAGAAACCGGACAGGTCGCGTCCCTTGGTCATCGCCTCGACGATCGTCTCGGGCTTGCCGTCGCCGTCGAGATCCGCCTGCAGCGCGCGCAGGATCGCCACCTTCGGCTTCTTCAATCCCTTGTCGCTGAGATAGGCGGCAACCCCTTTGGCCAGCTTTGGATCGGCGCTCGGAATCTCCTTTGCTTCCGCAATCGAGATCGGCGCCGTCGAAACGAGGATTCTTTGGTCACGCTTGACGTTGAGCGGCTTGGAGAAGCCGACGGTCGGACCGCAAGTCTCGCCTTCCGCAATCTCCCCGGCCGTCGCGGTGTCGCGTTCGCCCGGCTGGCTGAGGATATGCAGCTTCCGGCCGGGAAGTGCTGCGAAGCCGGGCGGAAGGAAATCTTCAGCAGCGCCTTCGGGGATGAAGGGCCGCGCCCCGGCCCCGATCTCGTCGCTGTCGCTATAGCCCTGCAGCCAAATCCTTTGCTCCTGCGCCGCCGCGATTGAAGCCGCCGCGCCGCCCGCCAGCAGCGCGGCGATACCGATCCCGGCCGCCCGCGTCATCCTGCGCAATCCTGACCGCATTGCCCGCTCCTCCGAACCCTGTTAGACCCAAGCCCCGGCAACCCCAGGGATAATATCGGTGCTGCGTCGAATTTACGATTGGGTGATGCGGCTTGCCCACCACCCGCGGGCCGCCTGGGCTTTGTTCGCGGTCAGCTTCACCGAAAGCTCCTTCTTCCCGATCCCGCCGGACGCCATGCTGATTCCGATGGTGCTGGCCGACCGCCGCAAGGCCTGGTTCTACGCGCTCGTCTGCACGGTCGCCTCGGTCCTGGGCGCGCTGCTCGGCTACTGGATCGGCCATGCGCTCTATGAGGGCATCGGCAAGCCGATCATTGCCTTCTATCATCTCGAGCCCTCGATGCAGAGCTTCATCGACGACTTCAACGAATGGGGCCTCTGGATCATCCTGATCAAGGGCCTGACCCCCATCCCCTATAAGCTGGTGACCATCGCCAGCGGGGTGGCCGGTTTCGCGCTCGCCCCCTTTATCCTGGCCTCGATCGCGACCCGCGGATTGCGCTTTTTTTTGGTGGCCGGATTGCTCTATTTTTACGGAGAACCGATCCGGGACTTCATCGAACGCCGCCTGACCCTGGTTACCACCGCCTTCGTCGTCCTGGTGGTCGGCGGTTTCGTGGTTCTCAAATATCTCGGCTGAGGAAAAATTGGCCCGCACCTATTCGCAGTTCCAGCACCGCCGCGCCGCCGGCATCGATCCCCGCGACGTGCCCTGGATCGTGACCCTCATGGCCTTCGCCGCCCTCTGCGTCGCCTGGCTGGCGCAATACGGCGCCGGCCTCGCCCCTTGCGAGCTCTGCTATCTGGCGCGCTATGCCTACTGGGCCACGATCGCGCTCGGCATCGTCGCGATCTTCTTCAGCCGCAAGCCCAAGGCGCGCAAGTTCTGGCTCACCCTGGTCGGCCTGGGTTTCCTGGCCGTGGTCGGCATCTCGATCTTCCATGTCGGCGTCGAGCAGGGCTGGTGGCAAGGCAGCTCGGCCTGTGTCGGCGAAAGCACCGCCGGCATGAGCACTGAAGATCTGACCAACGCCATCATGAACGCACCCGTCACCCGCTGCGACGAGCCCGCCTTCGTCTTCCTCGGCATCTCCATGGCCGGGTATGACGCGATCTACGCGGCCTTGCTCGCCTGGTTCACCTTCTGGGGCGCCACCCGGCGCGCGCATCGATGAGCGCTGCCGAAAAGCGCACCGCGGAAGACCGCCTGCCCGGTGATCCGACCAAGGCGCAGCTGATCGACCGCATCATTCGCGTCGATCACGCCGGCGAATACGGCGCGAAGCGGATCTACGAAGGCCAGCTCGCCATGCTGAAAGGCAAGCCCGAGGCCGCGGTGGTGCGCCATATGTACGAGCAGGAACTCCAGCACCTGAAGGAATTCGAGCGCCTGATGGTGGAGCGCCGCGCGCGCCCGTCGGCGCTCACGCCGCTCTGGCATGTCGCCGGCTTCGCGTTGGGTGCCGCGACCGCGCTGATAGGCCCGAAGGCCGCGATGGCCTGCACCGTCGCGGTCGAAGAGGTGATCGACGAGCACTACCGCGAGCAGGCGGAAAAGCTCGGCGCCGACGAGAAGCCACTGCAGGCGACGATCGAAAGATTCCGCGCCGAGGAAGTGCAGCACCGCGACACCGGCCTGGCGCACGGCGCCGAACAAGCCGCCGCCTACCCGGTGCTGACATCGGCGATCAAGGCCGGCTCCAGGCTCGCCATCTGGCTCGCCGAGCGGGTCTAAAGGATCCCCCTCCCCCGAATCGGGGGAGGGTAGGGGTGGGGGTACGAGACACCCTCGCTATAGCGAGCCTCACCCCACCAGCCCGAGCTTCTTCTCCAGATCCAGCATCCAGTGCACCAGCGGGCCGATCAGGCAGGCGAAGGCGATCGTGCCGAGCCCCACCGTGCCGCCGAGCCACCAGCCGATCCCGAGCACGCAGACCTCGACGATGGTCCGCGCCACGCGGATCGAGAGGCCGAATTTCTGGTGCAGGCCCAGCATCAGGCCGTCGCGCGGCCCGGCGCCGAGCTTGGTCGGGAGATAGAGCGCGCTGCCGATGCTGATCACCACCACGCCGCCCAGCATCAAGGCCCATTGCATCACGACATCATGGGCCGTCGGAATGAGATCCAGCGCGACATTCGTCATCGGCCCGATGCAGAGCACGTTCAGGACTGTGCCGATGCCGGGCTTCTGACGGAGCGGCAGCCAGAACAGCATCACCACCGCGCCGACGATCATCGCCGCGGTGCCGATCTTCAAGCCAGTCTGGATCGCGACGCCCTGGTGGAAGGCGTCCCACGGCCCCAGGCCGAGATCCGCCCGCACCATCATGGCGATCGCAAGGCCGTAGCAGGCAAAGCCCAAGAACAGGAAGATCCAGCGCTTCAGTTGACGCATGCGAATGGAAGCTTCAGGCGAACTGCTTCGCCAGCTTCAGCCCCTGGTTCTGGTAATTCGAGCCGATCCCCTGGCCATAAAGCTTGTCGGGCCGCGTCGCCATCCGCTCGTAACGCAGCAGGGCGACGGTCTGCCCATGCTCCAGCATGAAGGGTACGTCATGCGAGCGCACTTCCAGCACGCCACGGCTGCCCCCGGTCGAGAGGTCCCAGCCGAAGCCCGGATCGAAGAAGCCGGCGTAATGCACCCGGAACTCGCCGACCGCAGTGTCGTAGGGGATCATCTCGGCCGCGAAATCCGGTGGCACGCGCACCGCCTCGCGTGTCGCCAGGATGTAGAACTCGTCCGGGTCGAGTATCAGCCGCGGCGCGCCGTGACGGTGAATCGGCTCCCAGAAATCGGCGGTATCGTAGACACCGACCTTGTCCACATCGACCCGGTCGGTGTGCTTCTTGGCGCGATAGCCGATCAGCGTGGACTCACGCCCTTCAAGATCGATGGTAACGGCGACATTCTTGCCGCGCAGCGGCTTCGGCGTGCCGTCGAGCTTCACCAGGTCGCCGGCATCGTGCATGCGCTGCAACTCGCTGGCCGCTAGGGCGGGGGAGCCGCGGCGGAAGCGGATCTGGTTCAAGCGCGAGCCTTGCCGCGCGACGATGCTGAAGGTCTTCGGCGTGATCTCCGCAAAGAGCGGACCGGAATAGCCAGGCTCCACTTCGTCGAACACTTGCGCGCGGTCGCAGATCATGCGGGTCAGGATGTCGAGCCGCCCGGTCGAGCTCTTCGGGTTGGTGACCGCGGTGATGCCGCTCTTGAGATCGAGATGTTCCAGCAACGGCACCACATAGACGCAGCCTTTCTCCAGCACCGCGCCTTGGGTGAGGTCGATCGCATAGCCGTCGAGCTCCTTCACCCGGTCGAGCACCGTCGAATCCGGCCCGGGCAGGAAGCTCGCCCGGACCCGATAGGCGACCGGCCCCAGGCGGAGATCCATGCTGGCCGGCTGCAGCTGCGCCGGGTTGATGTCCTCGGTCGCCCAGATCTCCTTCTCGCGGATCATGGTCTGCAGCGCCTGATAGGGCAGCACGCCGGTGCGCACCTCGCGGCTCACCGCGGCGATCGCGGTCTCGACAAACAGGCTGCTGCTCGCTTCCGACATTCCGACTCCCAGGGGCGGCGAAGGGGGCGGCGAAGGGCGCCGCGTCGGGCCAAATGAGCGCAAATCGCCCAGGGAAGCAACCCGCCGTTCATCCCCGATTTTCCGAAGTTATCCACGACTCGGCGCACAGGTGGACGCCACAAACTCAGTCGTCATCCCGGCGCTGGGCGCCGGGATCCACGCCTTGGAAATTGCACCGAAAGAAAGGCGTGGATCCCGGGACCAAGTCCCGGGATGACGGAGAGTACTGAACCGATGGAGACTATCCACAGGCGGCCAGCCCTGTGGACAAAAGCGTGCGCGCGCCTTACCCGGCTTCCAGTTCGGAATCCCAGTAAAGAAAATCCCGCCAACTCTGGTGAAGGTAGTTCGGCGGGAAGGCGCGGCCGTTCTCCTGGAGCTCGAATGTGCTCGGTTGGAACGGTCGCCGCTTCGGGTGCATATGCACCTGGTGCGGCAGCGCGTTGCCCTTGCGCAAGTTGCAGGTCTGGCAGGCGGTGACCACGTTTTCCCAGTTGGTCCGGCCGCCGCGCGAGCGCGGGACCACGTGGTCGAAAGTAAGCTCCGGCGCCGGCGAGCCTTCGCCGCAATACTGGCAGCGGAAGCGGTCGCGCAGGAACACGTTGAACCGGGTGAAGGCCGGCCGCCGTTCCTGGGGAATGAATTCTTTCAGCGCGATGACCGAGGGCAGCTTCATCGAGAAGCTGGGGCTGTGCACCACCCGGTCATATTCCGAGAGGATGCTGACCCGGTCCAGGAACACGGCTTTCACCGTTTCCTGCCAAGGCCATAGGGACAGCGGGAAGTAGCTCAACGGCCGGAAATCGGCGTTGAGGACGAGAGCCGGGCAGGACTCGGGCGAAGCCATCATCATCTGCATTCTCGCTTCCGCGCCTAGAAATAGTCAACTTATCCACAAAGCACAAGATGTTGACACTTGGGCGGGACAGTCTTCACGATCTTGCAATCCGCCGGCTAAGCGGTGACTGGGCTGGAGGCATGCAAGGTGTATTTTGTCGGCTTCCTCTGCACCTTTGCGGCTTGGCTCATGGCGCTTGCCTGGATACCCATCGCGATCGTGGCAGTCGTCGCGATGATTGGGGAGGGCGCTCCTGACGCGACCCTGATCGTCATAATTCTGGCCTGGCCCATCCTCACTTTCGGCATCTTCCGACTGGGGCGGAACCTTCGGATCGGCGCCGACCAATCGGGCACCGTTCGATAGGCGTGATGTCGTGAGCATCCACTTGGTCTTCGACCTGATCGCTTGGGCCTCCGGCGCGCTGATCGGATGGGGGGTGCGTCGCCGCTATCTCGCACACGGTACGCCTTCCGGCTTCCGCCTGTCACAGCACCCCGGCTACATCATCGCCGTCGCTCTCTGTGCCGGCATGGGCGCGCTGCTGGCGGGCGGCGGCAACATGGCGCTGGCCGATCTGCCACCGCTCGGCCACAGCGTGGCCGGCGCTATCGCCGGCGGCATCATCGGTGCCGAGGGTTACAAGCTCGCTTGCGGCATCAAGGGCTCGACCGGCCTGGTCTTCGTGGCGCCGCTTGTGGCCGGGATCGCGATCGGGCGCTGGGGCTGCTTCCTCGCCGGCCTGCCGGACTATACCTATGGCATCCCGACCGGTCTGTCCTGGGGAGTTGATTTCGGCGACGGCATCCCGCGCCATCCGGTGCAGCTCTATGAGAGCTTCGCCATGTTGGGCTTCCTGAGCTGGTTCCTCGTCGTCCTGGAGCGCAACCGCTTAAGTGAATCGCCTTCACTGATGCTGCGTGGCAGCTTCTACATTCTGGTCGGCTTCTACGCCGCACAGCGCTTCGTCTGGGAATTCCTGAAACCCTATCCGCGGGTGCTCGGCCCCTTCGACATGTTCCATTTCCTGATGCTGGCACTTTTCGCGTATAGTCTCTGCATGCTGTGGGGAGAGCAGCGCCGCCATGAACAAGCCCGCAAGCGGAAAACCGGGGCCCAAGCCTTATCCGCGTGAGATCAAGAATCATCTGTTCTTCGGCCAGACCACCTCGCTCTGCGAAACGTGCCTCGCCCTGGTGCCGACCAAGATCCTGATCGAAGGCGACCTGGTCTGGTTCCAGAAGCGCTGCCTCGAACACGGCGTGCAGAAGACCCTGGTCTCGACCGACGCCGCCTACTACCGCAAATGCCACGACTACCTGAAGCCGCCCGACCGGCCGCAGATGCTGCACAGCCGCACCGAATACGGCTGCCCCTATGATTGCGGCCTCTGTCCCGACCATGAGCAGCATTCCTGCCTCGCACTCTTGGAGGTGAACGAGGCCTGCAATCTCAATTGCCCGGTCTGCTTCGCCGAATCCTCGACCGCGCGCACCACGCACCGCTCGCTGGAAGAGATCGAGCGGATGATGAACCTCCTGGTCGAAGCCGAGGGCGAGCCCGACCTGCTGCAGATCAGCGGCGGCGAGCCGACCATCCATCCGCAGATCCTGGAGATCCTGAAGCTCGCCAAGTCGAAGCCGATCCGCCACGTCATGCTGAACACCAACGGTGTGCGGATCGCCAAGGACAAGGATTTCGTGAAGGCGTTGGCCGACCTTCGGCCCGGCTTTGAAGTCTACCTGCAGTTCGATTCCCTGAAGGCCTCGGCGCTGGAAGCGATCCGTGGCGCCGACCTCCGCCGCATCCGCGACCAGGCGCTGGCCAATCTCGAAGAGGCCGGCATCTCCACGACCCTGGTCTGCGTCATCAAGAAGGGCGTCAACGACGACGAGCTCGGCGCCGTCATCGATCACGCGCTGAATTACTCCTGCGTCCGCGGCGTCACCTTCCAGCCGATCCAGGATGCCGGCCGCAATCTCGGTTTCGACAAGAACCGCGACCGCGTGCTCTTGTCCGACATCCGCCGCGGCATCATCGAGCAGTCGCCGCATTTCGGCGCCGACGACGTGATGCCCTTGCCCTGCAATCCGGATGCGATCGCGATCGGCTACGGGCTGCGCCACGGCCGCGAGATCACGCCGATCACCCGCTTCTTCGACCAGAAGACCCTGCTCGACGTGGCGCCCAATGCGATCACCTTCGAGAAGAACCCGGAGCTCAGGCAGCGCCTGTTCGAGCTGATGTCGCTCTCCTGCACCGGCGAAAGCACCGAGCCGACTCTGGCCAACTTCCTCTGCTGCCTGCCGCAATTCGAGGTGCCGAAGGAACTCGGCTACGACAAGGTGTTCCGGGTCGTGATCGTGCAGTTCCTCGACCGCTTCAATTTCTGCATCGCCTCGGTGAAGCGCTCCTGCATCCATTTCGTGACGCCGGAAATGCAGCTCATCCCCTTCGACACCTACAACCTCTTCTACCGCAATGGCCTGGTCGACAAGTTCCGCAACGGTGCAGCGCGCGGCGCAAAGGTGCCGGTGTGACGGTGAGGGGCCGCATTGCAAGAGCCTAGTTCTTCCGCATCCGCCCCGACGCCCGGCACCTACGCCGTCTGGGCCATCGTTGTGATGGTGCTGGGCTGGCTGATCGCGATCGCGACCGGTCTCTGCGGCGGCGCCTTCATCATCTCCGGCATCGCCGACGGTTCGGCATACAGCAGCGCCGTGATCATGGCCGGCCTGATCCTCGGCGGGGTGCCCTGCCTGGTCGGCGTCGGCATGATCCTCGCCGCGCGCAAATGGGGCCGGCGCAAGCCGCCGTCGGCCAGTCCCGATGTCTTCACCTGAGCCGCAACAGGATCTCGGTCTCGACCGCTACACGGCGTCCCGCGGCCTGGGCTGTCTCGCCGTGGCGGGCCTTGCGGTGTTGTCGCTCTTTCTCAGTGTGCTGGGTATCTGCGTCCAGCCCTCACCGATCTTTTGGCTGACGCGGTTGCTGGGCGGTGACGGCGGAGCCTTCATCGCGGCCGTCCTGATCATCGCTGCCGTGATCTTTTTCGCAATCTACATCGTCATAGCGGCGGCGCTACGTGACCGTTGATCCCGCCCCCGTCGCGCCACGCCGCGGTTTGCGCACCTATCCGGCCTGGGCACTCATCCTCCTGCTGCTCGGCTGGGCCATCGTCGCTGTGACCCTGGCGCATGCGGTGGATTTCGCGCTGCCGATCCTGACCGACGATATCTACGGCCGCTGGGTGTTTCTCGCGGGGACCGGCGTCGTCGCTACGATCGGGATAGCGGCGGGCCTGGCGCTGGTCGCGATCGCCGGGGCCGGCCGGCGCGACGGCAAGACGGGGCGCTGGAAGCTCTGGGCCAAGCTGCTCCTCCTGCTGGGCGCTGTACTCTGTATCGAAATTCCACTGCTGATGATCGCCGCCGGCCAGTTCGCGTCTATCTTCGCCGACCTCGTGCTGTTCTTCGGCTGGATCCCATTCGTGCTGGGCGCACTGCTGATCCTGGCGGCCTTGATCTGGGGCCGCCGCCGATGAGCGCCGATCCATCGCCCTCGACCGGCCAGCGCGGCTGCTGGGGCGTCGCCCTCGTCATCCTTGGCGGCCTGATCGCGCTGCTCTCCGGTCTCTGCGCCGGCGGCAGCATCATCGGCGGCGTCATTGATGTCTGGAACGGCGACGCCACCATCCCGCAAGCACTCGGCCCGGTTCTGCCGTTCCTGCTCGTCGGCCTGCCTTTCCTCGCCATCGGGATCGCGCTGATTGTCTGGGGCCTGCGCCTGCAAGCGCGCCGACAGCAACCGCAGCACCCTGAGGATGTCCGGTGACCAGCCCCACGCCCGACGCGCCTAAGGACAGCCCCGATCCGAATCCGGCTACGCCCGCCGGACCGCCGGTCCGCCAGGCAGCCAGTGGCTGCCTCAGCACCTTCGTCATGCTCTGGGGATTGGCCTTCCTGCTGGTCGGGATCCTGATCGCGGGGGTGTCTGGGTATTGCGGCTCTGTCCTTGTCGGCGGCGGCGGCGCGGGCGCGCGGGATCTCGCCGGGATCTTCGTCACAGGTCTGATCTTCGGCATCCTGCTCTGCGTCGTCGGCTATTTCATGATGCGCCGGGGACTTGACCGCTGATGTCGACCCCGCGAAGGTCGGGCCGACCCTGCACACGAAAGACCATCGCAGCATGACCGTGATCGCACCGCTGACCATTCCCGTCCTCGACACCCCACGCCTCACCCTGCGCGGGCATCGCCGCGAAGACTTCGACGCCGTCGCCGCCATGTGGGCCGACATGGAGGTCGCGCGCCATATCAGCGGCAAGCCCTCCACCCGCGAGGAATCCTGGGCGCGGCTGCTGCGCTATGGCGGGCTGTGGAACTTCCTCGGCTACGGCTATTGGGTGGTGGAGGAGAAGGCGAGCGGCGACTTCGTCGGCGAGGTCGGGCTGGCGAACTTCCAGCGCGAGACCGAGCCGCCGCTCGGCGATTATCCGGAAGCTGGCTGGGTGCTTTCGCCGAAAGCCCATGGCAAGGGTTACGCGACCGAAGCCGTCAAGGCGGTCCTGGCCTGGTCCGACCGGGCCTTGAAGACGCCGGTGGTCTGCATCGTGGCGCCGGAGAATCCCGCCTCGATCCGCATCGCCGAGAAATGCGGCTTCCGCGAAGTGGCGCGCGGCACCTACAAGACCTGGCCGACCTTGTTCTATCGCCGCGAGGTTCCGGCGCGATAAGCACCGGGATTCACGCCCGTCACCTTCTTGAAGCGGCGGTTGAAGGTCGAGAGGTCGTTGAAGCCGGCCTCGAAGGCGATGGCGGAAATCTCGTCTTGGCTGCGCTTCAGCCGCAAGGCGGCGCGGTGCATTCGGTTGCGCAGCAGGTATTGATGCGGCGCCAGGCCGACCACCTGCCGGAAGGTCCGCAGGAAATGATAGGGGCTCATCGCCGCCCGGCCCGCCAGATCGTCGAGCGTATAGCTCTCCTCCGATTGCGCCGCGAGGGTGCGCACGATTGCGGTCACCCGCTTGATGTCGCGCGCGCTCGGCTCGCGCGCGCGTTTCGGCGCATCGGCCAGGATGCCGACCACCGCACCCGCCAGCCGCAGCGCGATCTCCTCGAAGGCAGCCGGGTCGTTTTCATCCCGCGCCGCTTCCGCCTCGGCGAACAGCGGCGCCAGGATTTCCAGCGGCGGCAATTGCGGCCGGGTGACCGCGCTCCGCCTGGCGCCGGGGACCGCGGCGACGATCTCTTCCCAGACCGCCGCTGAAAAGTGGAAGGCGGTGCAGCGGTCGCCGACCCCGTGCTCATGGCCGCATTCGTAGCAGACGCCGGGGGCACCCAGCATCACCGCGCCCGGCGTCAGCACCGCGGCGCCGAGACTGGAGCGATACTGGAAGGTGCCTTCGCTGACCTGCGCGATGGCGACCGCGCGATGCTGCTCTTCGAAGGCCGCCGTCTCCGGGCCCGCCCGGCACAGGATGTCCTGCACCATCCAGCCGCGGCCGGAGGCGAGGATTCGGGCGGACATCTTGGGGTCCTCAGGCACCGCTTCGCTCATGCGTACAGAATAGCAACTTTTCCCAAGCGGCGTCACCGCCCGATTGCCTAGATGGAGGCACATGAGCCCGAAGGAAAGGAATCATCATGTTCAATCACATCTCGATCGGCGTGCGGGATATCGGCCGCACCAAGAAATTCTACGATGCCGCCTTGAAGCCGCTCGGCTTCAAATGCTTGAGCGAAGGCGCGGATTCGCTGGGTTACGGCGCGGCGGAAGTGGCGCTCTGGATCGGCCAGGTGGCGAAGCCGGCGCCGATCGACGAGAAGGCCAACCTGCATTTCTGCTTCGATGCCGGCAGCCGCAAGGCGGTCGATGCCTTCCATGACGGCGCGATGAAATCGGGCGGCAAGGACAACGGCAAGCCCGGCCTCCGGAAGGATTACGGCGACAACTACTACGCCGCTTTCGTCATCGACCCCGACGGCTATCGTCTCGAAGCCTATTGCGGCCAAGCGAAATAGCCAGCCCTGGCCGGATCCCGTCCGCGGATGCGGACATTCGTCCGCGGGACCCTTTCATCCGGCAACTCGAGCGCCCATGTTTCACACCTGCAATCTCCGGAGTGAAGCATGGGCCTCCTTGTCGACGGCGTCTGGCAGGACAAATGGTACGACACGGACTCGCAGAAGGGCCGTTTCGTGCGCGCGGAAAGCCGGTTCCGCAACTGGGTCACCGCTGATGGATCACCCGGTCCTTCGGGCGAAGGCGGCTTCAAGGCCGAAGCGGGGCGCTATCACCTCTACGTCTCCTATGCCTGCCCCTGGGCCCACCGCACCCTGATCTTCCGCGCGCTCAAAGGCCTCGAGAGCATGATCTCGCTCTCGGTGGTGAACTGGCATATGGGCGAACGCGGCTGGACCTTCAATCCCGGCCCCGGCGTGATCCCGGATCCGATCCACCAGGCGAAGGCGCTCGCCGACGTCTATGTCGCGGCCGACCCGAAATTTTCCGGCCGCGTGACCGTGCCGGTGCTCTGGGACAAGCAGCGCGGCACGATCGTGAACAACGAGTCTTCGGAGATCATCCGCATGCTGAACAGCGCCTTCGACGGGTTGGGCGCGAAACCGGGCGACTATTATCCGCCGGATCTCCGCGCGGAGATCGATGGCTTGAACGCGCGGATCTACGACACCGTCAACAACGGCGTCTACAAGGCCGGCTTCGCGACGCGCCAGGCGGCCTATGAAGAGGCGCTGCACCCGCTGTTCGAAACGCTCGATTGGCTGGAGGCGCGGCTCACGTCGTGCCGCTACCTCTGCAGCGACCGCGTCACCGAGGCGGATTGGCGGCTGTTCACCACCTTGCTGCGCTTCGACCCGGTCTATGTCGGGCATTTCAAGTGCAACATCCGCCGCATCGCCGACTACCGGCAGCTCTCGCGTTATCTGGTCGACCTGCTCGGCTTTCCCGGCGTGCGCGGGACCGTGCATCTCGATCACATCAAGCATCACTATTACGGCAGCCACAGGACCATCAACCCCACCGGCATCGTGCCGGTCGGGCCTGAGCTCGACTGGGCGTGACCGGAATTCGCGCGATTGATGCAAAAGCCGCCCGGCTCTGCAGCATATGATTGAATGCAGGCCATGGACCTGCGGGCCATTGGTTACCGCCGGGCCGCAGCGCTATGATCGGGTCCTTGGGTCGCCCTGATGGGGTGCAGGGACCAGTTTGACCATGGTGCAGATCGGCCAGTTCATGCTGGGGCTGACGCAGAATGTCAGCCTGTTGGCGCTTCTGATCGTCGGCTATGTCTGGATCCGGCGCGTGCCGCAGATGACGCCCGCGCTGCGCGACACGGCGATCGGCCTGCTGTTCGGCCTGGGCGCGGTCGCGGCGATCCTGACCAGCATCGATCTCGGCACCGGCCTGCTGCTCGACGGCCGCACCATCCTGGTGGCGCTGGCGCCGCTGTTCGGCGGCTGGATCGCGGCGCTGCTCACCGATGTGATGGCGATCGGCTTCCGCATCTGGCTGGGCGGGCCGCTGCATGCACCCTGGCTCGACATGGTGGTCGCCAGCCTGCTCGGCATCGCCTTCTGGCGGCTGCAGCGCCGGCGCGGCGGTCGCCCGGGCTTCCTGCATCTCTGGCTGCTCGGCATCCTGATCTCCGGCATCAACCTCTCCCTCATCCTGCTGCGCGGCGCGGAATTGACGGCGGTTCACGCCGGCAGCCTGTTCGAGGCGCTGGCCGCGCCGCTGCTGATCGTCAATCCGCTCGCCACCGCCATTCTCGGTCTTGCCCTCCAGCGCGAGGACGATCGGCTGGATCTTGAGCGCCGCCTCGACGAGCAGACCGATCTGTTCAAGGCGATCTTCGGCGCCATGAGCGACGGCGTCACCGTCGCCAACGCCAAGGGCGAGATGGTGATGCGCAACCCGAAGGCGGTCGAGCTGGCGGGCGCCACGCCCAAGCTGCCCGCGATCAAGGACTGGGACCTGGCCTTCGGCACCCAGGAGGTCGATGGCGACCGGCCGTTTCCGGGCACCGAGCTGCCGCTGGTCCGGGCGGTCCGCGGCGAAAGCAGCGACGACGTCGAGCTGGATGTGGTCCGGATCCAGGACGGCTCACGGCGCACCTTGAGCGTCAGCGGTCGGCCGCTGCTGGACCGCGACGGCAAGCCGCGCGGCGGCGTGGCGGTGTTCCGCGACATCACCGCCCAGCGCCGCGCCGCCCAGGCGCTGCAGAAGAGCGAGCTGCGGCTGAAAGATGCGATCAGCGCGATGGACAGCGGCTTCGCCTTGTACGACGCCGAGGATCGCCTCGTGCTCTGCAACGAGGCCTTCATCGACGAGGGCCAGCGCCGGGTCTTCGGCAATCCGATCGGCCACAGCTTCGAGGAGATCGTCCGCGCCTTCATGCACGGCGACCCGACCGCGGTCGCGGCGCGCGAGGATCCCGAGGCCTTTCTGCGCTGGCGGCTGGAGCTGCACCGCACGCCGCCGGAGACGCCGACCGAAATGCTGCATACCGACGGCCAGTGGATGCGCTTCACCGAGCGGGTCACCGCCGAAGGCGGCCGGGTTGCGATCTGGACCGATGTCACGCCGCTGAAGCAGGCCGAGCTGCGGCTGCGCAACGCCATCGACAACGTCGACGCCGGCTTCGCGCTGCTCGATCCCGATTTGCGCTTCGTCACCTTCAACCAGCGCCTGCTCGAGCAATATCCCAGGAGCGCGCATCTGGTGGTGGAGGGCGCGCGCCTGGAGGACGTCATCCGCTACGGGGCGGCGCACGGCGAATATGCCGGGGTCGCCGCGCCGGCCGAGATCGAGGCCCTGATCGCCGGCGTCAAGGCGAGCTTTGCCGGCGAACGCGACGTCTCGGGCGAGGTGGAGCTCGCCGACGGGCGCTGGTCGCTGGTCAACCGGCATCGCACCGAGGACGGCGGCCACGTGGTGATCCGCACCGACGTGACCGCATTGAAGCGCCAGCAGCGCGATCTCGAAGCGGCCAACCGCAAGCTCCAGGACCATGCGGCGGAGCTGGCGGCCCTGGCTTCGAAGCTGGACGAGGAAAAGCATCGCGCCGACGCCGCCAACCAGGAGAAGTCGATCTTCCTGGCCGGCATGTCGCACGAGATCCGCACGCCCTTGAACGGCATCCTCGGCTTTGCAGACATGATCACCCAGGAGATCTACGGCCCGGTCGCGCCGCCGCGCTACCGCGACTATGCCGAGCTCATCCACCAGAGCGGCGCGCATCTGCTGTCGCTGATCAACGACATCCTCGATCTCTCGAAGATCGAGGCCGGCAAGGCCGAGCTCAGGATCGAGGCGCTGCGGCCGCGCGCGCTGGCCGAGGCGGCGGTGACCCTGGTCGCGCGGCTGGCCCGCGACAATGGCGTTGGCCTGGGCGTGGACCTCGACCCCGAATGCGAGGCGGTGCAGGCCGACGCGCGTTCCGCCAAGCAGATGATCCTCAACCTGCTCTCCAACGCGGTCAAGTTCACGCCGTGCGGCGGCGAGGTGCGGCTCTCGATCCGCCGCGCCGGGGCAAGCGGCGTCGAGATCGCGGTTCGCGATAACGGTGTCGGCATGACCGAGGAGGAACTGCGGACCGCGCTCGCGGTCTATGGCCAGGTCGATGGCGTCGCCTCGCGGCTCCACGGCACCGGACTGGGCTTGCCGCTGACCAAGGCGCTGGCCGAGCTCCATGGCGGCCGGCTGGAGATCGTCAGCCGCAAGGGCGCCGGCACCACCGCGACGATCCACCTGCCGCAGGGCGCGGCCGGCGAGCGCCGCACCGCTTGACTACTGTGCGTGTTCCTTGCGCCATTGATCGGCGCGTTTCGCCGCCTCGGCCTGGCCTTCGGCGCCAAGCTCCTGCGCGAGCTTGTCGCGGGTGGTGACCGCGACCTGCTTCGACAAGGGATCCGGCATTCCCTCGGCGCCGATCAGCAGCCATTTCAGCGCCTCGATCTTGTCCGGCTTGCCGTCCGCGGTGCCGGTGCCGGTCAGCAGGTTGCCGGCCAGCGTCACCTGCGCCTCGGCAAAGCCGTGCTCGGCGGCGCGGCGGAACCAGTCGTTGGCCGCCTTCTCGTCGCGCACCACGCCATGCCCGGCCGCGGTCATCAGCCCGAGCGCATTCTCCGCCGCCGGATAGCCGCCCTCCGCCGCCTTGCGATAGAAGGCGAGCGCCTGCGCGTAGTCGAGGGTGACACCGCCGTTGCCGCGCTCGAACTGCGTGCCCTTGGCGAAGTCGGCGGCGAGTTCTTCCTGGGTGGGCGGGAGCGGCTCCGAACGCCAGATGAAGGCGCCGAGCCCCGCCAGCAGGATGACGGCGAAGACCGCGCCCACGATGAGCGCGACATGAGAACGGGTGAACTGCAGAGCGGCCTCCTTCGGAAAAAGAACGAGGAGACTAGAAGGAAAGGGACGCGTGGTCCATCGGCTGGTCCGGCGCGGGCTACAGCCGCGTGCCCGGCATCACCGGCGGCTGCGGGAAGGTGAGGATCGCCCGCGTGCCTTCGCCGGGTTTGCTCTCGAAGCGCAGCGTTCCGCCATGCGCCTCCGCCAGCGATTTCGCGATCGGAATGCCGAGGCCGGCGCCGCGGCCCTTGCGCCGCACCAGGCTGTCGTCGTCGATTCCCCCGGTCGCCGCCAGCAGCCCGTCGATCTGGCCGGCGGTGAGGCCCGGCCCGGTATCGCCGACTTCGAGCTCGACCCGGTCGTCGAAGCGGCGGAAGGCCAGCCAGACCTTGCCCTGGGCCGGCGTGAACTTCAGCGCGTTGTAGAGCAGGTTGATCGCGGCCTGCCGCACCGCGACCCGGTCGGCGGTGAAGGTGCCGCAGCTTTCGGTGCCGGTGACGCCGAGCTCGATGCCCGCACCCTGGCGCGGCGGCATCTTGGTCAAGGTCTCGCGGGCGAGCTCGAGCGGATCGATCTCGACCAGGGTCATGCGCCTGAGGCCGGTCTCGATCCGCGACAGATCCAGGAGTTCCGAGATCACGTCGAGCAGATGCTTGCCGCTCTGCCAGATGTCATCGATGTATTCGCGATAGGCCTCGCTGCCGATCGGCCCGAACACGCCCAGGCGCATGATGTCGGCAAAGCCGATGATGGCGTTCAAGGGCGTGCGCAGCTCATGGCTCATGCTGGCGAGGAAGCGCGACTTCGCCGCGTTCGCGGTCTCGGCGTCGAACTTCGCGGTCTTCAGTTCGCGCAGCAGCCGCGCCATGTCGTCGGTCTGGGTGGCCAGCCGCACCATCGCATGCTGCAAGGCGGTCTCGCGTTCCTTCAGCGCCTGGATGTCGCGGCCGACCGACTGCAGCTCCATCTCGCCGGTCAGCGGGGAGCGCACGATCTGCGCGTTCCAGCTCCACCAGCGCTTGCCGGCGCCGTCCGGCAGCTCCCACTGGATCTCGACCGCCTTCACCGAGCCCATGGTCAGCAAGGTTTGCACGCGCTCGCGCGCGATCTCCACCTTGCCGGCATCCAGGAACTCGCTGATCGGCCGGTTGATCAGCCAGGCCGGGTCGCGCCCGACCAGTCGGCCGTAGCTCGCGTTGCACCACTTACAGACGAGATCGGGCGTATAGCGGATGACCGCGTCATCCAGGTCGGAGATGACGGCGTGCCAATAGGCGGCTTGCTCGGAATTGTACTGGGTGTTCTCGCGAGGCTGCGCACCCACGCCGTCGCCGTTCGCCATCACTCCTCTGCCCGGAATCTAGGCCATCATCAAGGCGCAACAAGATCCTCCGGCATTTTAGTCCTAGTGACGGTAAACGATGTCTTAATGGCGATACGAAGCCCGCTCTGGAAAAGCCAGGGATCGCCTGGGATTTCCCGGGATCTCAGGAAAAATTTTGGTGGATAAACTGCCCGCCGCGCCTGAGGCCCTCCGGGTCGATCGAATGCGGCAGCCCGGGCCGCGCCAGCGTCTCGATTGTGACACCGCAGGCCTGCAAGGCCTGTGCGGCGGCCGCCATGGCCTGGAACGGCACCACCGGGTCGGCGGTGCCGTGGACCAGCAGCACCGGCGGCTTGGATTTCAACTCCCCGGCCAGCGCCTCGGCGCCGATCAGCGCACCGGAATAGCCGACGATCGCCGCGGGTGCGGTGGCGCGGCGCGGTCCCACATGCAGCGACATCATCGTGCCTTGCGAGAAGCCGACCAAGGCCAGCTTGCTCTCGTCGAGCCCGCGCGATTTCAGTGCCTCGTCGAGATAGGCATCGAGAATGCTGGCCGCCGCCCGCGTGCCGGCGAGCTTGGTCGCCGGGTTGCGGTCCTCGAGCCCGAACCATTGATAGCCGCCGAACGGATTCATCTCGCAGGGGAAGGGCGCGTTCGGCGAGACGAACTCCGCATCCGGCAGCAGGTCGGCCCAATAGGGCGCCAGCGAGATGAGATCGTCGCCATTCGAGCCATAGCCATGCAGGAAGACCACGAGCTGCTGCGGCTTGGCCCCGGATTTCGGCGCCACCTTGGGGCCGTCGAGTGTGCTCTGCATACGCTTCTATTCCTTATAAGGGCTGGCCGCCCCCACCTTTTTCAGAGGGGCCGCCCTTGCCGTTCCTATAGTAATGCCAGAGCATCCTGGCGCCGTAGGACCGGAACGGCCGCCAGGGCTCGGAGATTTTCAGGAGCTTCTTCGGGTCCGGGCGGGCGCGGAGATTCTTCAGCCGTTGCGCCGCCACCATCAGCGCCAGGTCCTGGGCCGGCATCACGTCCGGCCGCTTCAGGCTGAACAGCAGGAACACTTCCGCCGACCAGCGCCCGATCCCCTTGACCGAGGAGAGCGAAGCGATCGCCGCCTCGTCCTCCATCCGCCGGAGCTTCGGCAGCGACACCCGGCCGTCGCGAAAGGCGGCGGCGAGATCGCGGCCATAGACCATCTTCTGCCGCGAGAAGCCGACCGCGCGCAGATCTTCGTCGCTGAGCGCGATGAAGCCCTCCGGCGTCACCTTGGCGAGGCGCTCGTTCAGCCGTCCGGAAATCGCTCGGGCCGACGCGGTCGAGACCTGCTGGGCGATGATCACATGCATCAGCGTCTCGAAATCGGCGGGGCGGTGGCGGGGCGGCGGCGGCCCGATCTCATCGATCGCCGTGGCCATGTGCCGGTCGGCGCCGGCCAGGTGATCCAGCGCCTGTTGCAGCAAGCCTTGGTCTTCGTTATTCCTGCCCGCCATGACCCTCGCCTTCGGAGCCGAGATTGTTACGCGATTCGCGCCCAGCCCGACAGGTTTTCTCCATCTCGGCCATGCCCATTCCGCCTTGCTCGGCCATCGCACCGCGCGTGAAGGACACGGCCGCTTCCTGCTCCGCATCGAGGACATCGACCGCACGCGCTGCAAGCCTGAGTTCGAGCACGCGATCTTTGAGGATCTTCATTGGCTGGGCCTCGAGTGGGAAGAACCGGTGCGCCGCCAGTCGGACCATTTCCCCGATTACGCGGCGGCGCTGGCGCGGCTGGAATCCGACGGTCTCCTCTATCCCTGCTTCTGCAGCCGCAAGGACATCGCCGCCGCGGCAAGCGCCCCACATGAAGGCGAGACCGTGATCTATCCCGGAACCTGCCGCGGCCTCGACCCGATTCTTGCGGCCGAGCGCAAGGCGGCGGGTGCGCCCTTCGCGCTGCGCCTCGATACCGCGGAGGCGGTACGCCGGTCCGGTCCGCTCGCCTTCCGGGAGGCCGATCCGGATGGCGCCAATTTGCGCGAAATCCGCGCCGAACCGGAACATTTCGGGGACGTGGTGCTGGGCCGCCGCGACACCCCGGCCAGCTATCATCTCTGCGCCACCCTCGACGACCATCTCCAGGGCGTGAGCCTGGTCATCCGCGGCGAGGATTTGCGGCCTGCGACCCATCTACACCGCCTGTTGCAGGCGGTTTTGGGGCTTGCATCGCCGCAATATAGGCACCATGTCTTGCTGACAAACGGGTCGGGGGCCCGGCTCTCGAAACGCGACGGTGCCTTGGCGCTCCGGGCGCTGCGGGAGCAGGGATTGAGCGCAGCAGCGGTGCGGAAGATGGCCGGGTTCCATGATGCATAAAACTCGGGCCGACCGATTGCCGATCGCTTCGCCCCCGGATCACGACTCCCCGGATCACAACCCCCCGAATCTCAAAGCGGACGACCTGTTCTGATGGAAGGCTTCGAACACATCATCGAGGCCCTCATCCCGCTCGCCCAGGTGATCATGATCGACCTGGTCCTGGCTGGCGACAACGCCATCGTCGTCGGCATGGCCGCGGCCGGCCTGCCGAAGGAAATGCGCGCCAAGGTCATCGTCATCGGCATCGCGGCCGCGACGGTCCTGCGCATCGTCTTTGCTTTGGTCACCAACCAGCTCTTGGCGATCATCGGCCTCACCCTGGCCGGCGGCATCCTGCTGCTCTGGGTCTGCTGGAAATTCTGGCGCGAGCTGGTGCACGAACGCCGGCGCCGCCTGAAGGAAGCGGCGATGCGCCGCGAGCAGCTCACCCGCGACGAGCGGGTCGAGCTCGCCGAGCAGCCCGAGGTCCTCCCCGGCGCCGCCCCGGCCAAGACCATGCGCCAGGCGATCACCCAGATCATTCTGGCCGACGTCTCGATGAGCCTGGACAACGTGCTGGCCGTGGCCGGCGCCGCCGGCCATCATACCTGGGTGCTGGTGGTCGGCCTGCTGCTCTCGGTCGCCCTGATGGGCGCCGCCGCGACCATCATCGCCGGCCTCTTGAAGCGCTATCACTGGATCGCGTATGTCGGCCTCGCCATCATCCTCTGGGTCGCCGTGGACATGGTCTACCGCGGCACCAACGAGGTGATGCACGAAATGAACGACGACCCCGCCGTCACCACCCCCCTGCCGGCCCCCGCGCAGTAGCTGACGCTCCGCTCCCCCGAAAAAAGCTCCCCCCAATCTTGGGCAGAGCAATCGCATGTGCCCTTCTCCCCCTGTGGGAGAAGGATACGGAGGCTTGGCGAGAGCCGAGCCTAGCCGCAGTTGGATGAGGGGGGGCGCACCCAGGTGCGCGCGCGCCAACGGCGCGCAACCCCTCACCCAGCTACGCCCCGCGGACGAATGTCCGCATTCGCGGACGGGCGCTCGCTTTGCTCGCTAAGTCTTCGCAACCCTCTCCACAGGGGGAGAGGGGATCCATCTTCGATTGCCCTGCAACCTTGGGGGAGGCGACAATGAGGGTGCCTCCCTCTTCATCCCCTGATAAAACCGGGTGAGCCGAACCAAGCATCGCCCGCGCGCATGACCACCGAGACGCCCCCTGCCCCGGATGACCAAGAGGGCACCAGGTTCCGCCGCATCGCCCGCGGCGTGCCGCATCGCGTCCAGCTCTACAGCCGGCTGATCTACCGCAAGCTGCTCGCCTCGCGGGTCCGCGACAGCGAGGTCGCGCTGCTGATCCTGGCCGTGCTGATCGGCGCGGTGGTCTCGATCGTCACCTGCCTGACCGGCGAGGCGCTGGTCCTGATCCGCGTGGTCCTGTTCGGCAGCCACGAGGCCGTGCATTTGAGCAGCGGCGAGGGCATCGATCCGATCCGCCTGATCGCGGTGCCGATCGTCGGCAGCCTGATCTACGGCTTCGTCGCCTGGGGTGAGCGGCGCTTGCGCGCCCGCGACATCATCGACCCGATCGAGGCCAACGCGCTCTACGGCGGCAAGATGTCCTTGCGCGATTCCATCTCGCTCGCGCTGATGACCCTGTTCTCCGCCGGCATCGGCGCCTCGGTCGGCATGGAAGCGGCCTACACCCAGGCGGGATCGGGCCTCGCCTCGCGCGTCGGCCAGTCGCTGCGCTTCCGCCGCCAGGACCTGCGCGTGCTGGTCGGCTGCGGCGCGGCGGCCGCGATCGCGGCGGCTTTCAACGCGCCGCTGGCCGGCTCCTTCTATGCCTTCGAGCTGGTGATCGGCGCCTATTCGCTGAGCGCGCTGGCGCCGGTCGGCATGGCCGCGGTGACCGCCGCCGTGGTGGGCCGCACGTTCTTCAATCTCGAGCCGCTGATGGTCATTCCGCAGCAGATGCCGCCCGGCAATGTTGACTTCCTCTATTTCGCCGCGATCGGCGTCGCCGCGGCCTTCGTCGGCGTGATCGCGATGCGCACCGTGACCGGCGTCGAATCCATCCTGCAGCAATGGCGGGTGCCGCGGGGCTTGCGGCCGTTCTGCGGCGGCGTGGTGCTGGGCGGACTCGCCTTGGCATTTCCGCCGGTGCTGGGCAGCGGCCATGGCGGCATCGAGGTCACCATCACCCAGGCCACACCCTTCCTGCTGCTGCTCGGCTTGCTCGCGGCGAAGCTCGCCGCCTCCGCGGTCTCGGTCGGCAGCGGCTTGCGCGGCGGCCTGTTCTCCTCCTCGCTCTATATCGGCGCGCTGCTGGGCGCCTTGATCGGCCAGCTCGCGGCTTTGGCCGATCCGCTGCTCGGCACCGAATCCATCACCTTCACCATGGTCGGCATGGGTGCGGTCGGCGCGGCGATCGTCGGCGCGCCGGTCACCATGATCCTGCTGGTGCTGGAACTCACCGCCTCCTACTCGATCACCATCGGCGTGATCGTCGCGGTGCTGCTCGCCTCCTTCGGCGTCCGCCAGTGGTTCGGCTATTCCTTCTCCACATGGCGCTTCCACCAGCGCGGCCTGAAGCTCAAGGGCGCGCACGACATCGGCTGGATCCAGGACCTGACCGCCGAGACCTTGATGCAGCGCGACATGGTCTTCGTCCGCGCCTCGGACTCCATGGAATCAACCAAGGCCCAGCACCCGGCCACCGAAACCGGCCAGCTCTTCGTCCTCGACGACGAAGGCGGCTACCGCGGCGTGATCGACGTCGCCACCTTGCATCTCTCCGCCTCGCCGACCGGCGGCACTGCCACCCGCGTCGGCGACCTCCTGCCGCTGAAGCAGCCGGTCCTGGCCCGCAAGACCCCGATCCGCGCCATGCTGCAGCTGTTCGAAGAAAGCGAGCTCGAAGTGCTGGCGGTGGTGGATTCGACGGTGACGCGCTATGTGCTCGGCTATTGCACGGAGAGCTACGTGCTCAGGCGCTACAACCAGGAACTGGAACGGCGACGGAGCGAGGAGCTCGGGCACAGCGATCTCTACGGCCCCGCCGAGGAGCGCTATTAAGAACCCCCTCCCCCGACTTCGGGGGAGGGCCGGGGTGGGGGGAAGTGCCGTCTGAAGAATCAGCCCTCTCTCGTCACCGCCCGCAAGATCCGCTCCATCACCCCATCCGTATTCTGAAGCACCTCATTGTTCCAGAACCGCAGCACCCGATAACCTTGCTGACTAAGCCACGCCGTTCGCTCCGCATCTTGCTCTTCGCGCTCGGCATGCTGGCTGCCGTCCACCTCGACAATCAGCCGGCGCTTCAAGCAACAGAAATCAACGATGTAGTTTCCGATCGGCACCTGTTTGCGGAAATGCAGACCTTCGATCTGCCGCCGACGGAGTCGCGACCACAACCGCCGCTCGGCATCCGTCATCTCGGAGCGCAGACGGCGCGCATGGTCGCGCGGTATTGGATCGGTGCGGATACGAAAGGCCATGGCACTTCCCCCCACCCTAGCCCTCCCCCAAAGTTGGGGGAGGGGACTGCACCGAGTCAATGCCGTCGCCTTGTGGCGGTTGACGCGCCCGGAGCGCTCATGGATACTCCACCCCAAGGGGTTACCCGCGATTACCCCGTGAGGCGGCAGCCTAAAGATCGCGTCCAAACTCCCGGACCATTGGAGTGGACGCATGCCGTCGAATACCGACATCACCCCCGCACAGCTTTCCCGTCTCATCGGCCTTCCGGACGCGCCCGCGATCATCGATGTGCGCGACGACGAGGACTATGCCGCCGATCCCCGCCTGCTGCCCTGCGCGCTGAAGCGCGATTGGGACAAGACCGCGTCCTGGATCGAGGCCTGGAATCCGCCGCAAGGCACCCGCGCCGTCGTGGTCTGCCAGAAAGGCTTGAAGCTTTCCGAAGGCGTCGCCGCCCTGTTGCGCGCCCGCGGCGTCGTCGCCGAGGTGCTGGAAGGCGGTTTCCTCGCCTGGCGCGAAGCGGGCGGGCTGCTGCTCTCGCCGGCGAAGCTGCCGCCGCGCGACGCGCGCGGATCGACGCTCTGGGTCACCCGGGCGCGGCCGAAGATCGACCGCATCGCCTGTCCCTGGCTGGTCCGCCGCTTCGTCGATGCAACGGCCACCTTCCTCTATGTCGCCGCCTCGGAAGTCCCCGCCGTCGCCGAACGCTTCAACGCCGCGCCCTTCGACATCGACGGCGCCTTCTGGAGCCATCGCGGCGAGAGGTGCACCTTCGACACCATGCTCGAGGAATTCGGCCTGCAGAGCGAAGCCTTGGATCGCCTCGCCACCATCGTGCGCGGCGCCGACACCGACCGGCTCGACTTGGCGCCGCAAGCGGCCGGCCTGCTCGCGGCCTCGCTCGGCCTCTCGCGCAGCCATCGCGACGATCTCGCCCAGCTCGAAGCCAGCATGTCGCTCTACGACGCCTTCTACCGCTGGTGCCGCGACGCGGTCGGCGAGACGCATGACTGGCCGGGGCATGTGCGGAAGGGGTGACGCGGCATGACACCCGACCGCAAGATTTCCGAATTCACGCGCTGCCGTGCCGGACAACAGGCGCCGATCGTGCTACAATCCGCTCGGTTGTTTGACATCGTGAAAGCTGCAGTTCGAGCCGCACCCGATGCCGAACCACCGGCGGAACCTTTACAGGGCCTTTACCAGGAAAAGATAAGGCTACGCGCCCCTGAATGCGGTAAAGGCGTTCATTCTCAGCGGCTTGTCCTGACTTTTCGCTCTTCAAAACGGCGCAGGGGCGTAAAGGTTCGACCCGGATCGCACCAGGCGTCGCCGGGCGGAGCCAGGTGATGCAACAGGGCGCGCCCCCCGTCATCCCAAGCTTCGGCGAGGCCTTGCGCGTCTGGGCCAAGGTCGGGCTGCTCTCCTTCGGCGGCCCGGCCGGGCAGATCGCGCTGATGCATCGGATGCTGGTCGATGAGAAGCGCTGGATCGGCGAGCACCGTTTCCTGCACGCACTCTCCTATTGCATGCTGCTGCCGGGGCCGGAGGCGCAGCAGCTCGCCGTCTATATCGGCTGGCTGCTGCATGGCGTGCGCGGCGGGTTGGCGGCCGGCATTCTCTTCGTGCTGCCCGGCGCTGTGGTGATGCTGGTGCTCTCGGCGGTCTATGCGCTCTATCACGACCTGCCCGCGCTCACCGCGCTCTTCCTCGGCGTGAAGGCGGTGGTGCTGGCGATCGTCATCGAGGCGATCCTCAGGATCGGGAGACGGGCGCTGAAGAACCGGGTCGCGGTCGCGATCGCCGTGGCCGCCTTCATCGGCATCTATGTGCTCAAAGTTCCATTCCCGCTGATCGTGCTCGGCGCCGGCCTGCTCGGCTGGATGGGGCATCGCGTCTCGCCCGCGGCTTTCCCGGCGGCGGGCGGCCATGGCAACGGCGCCCAGCCCGACACCCATGGCCTGATCGATACACTGATCGAAGGCGGCGGGCTGACCCACACCCGGCGCTCGACGCCGCGCGCGCTGCGCACGCTGGCGCTTTGGCTGGCCCTCTGGATCGGCCCGATCCTGGCGCTCCGCCTGGTGACCGGCGGCGACAGCATCTGGACCAACCTCGGCCAGTTCTTCAGCGTGATGGCGGTGGTCACCTTCGGCGGCGCCTATGCGGTCCTCGCCTATGTCGCGCAGGCCGCGGTCGATGGCTTCCACTGGCTGCTGCCGCACGAGATGGTGGACGGACTCGGCCTCGCCGAGACCACGCCCGGGCCGCTGATCCTGGTCCTGCAATTCGTCGGCTTCCTCGCCGCCTTCCGCGCCCACGGTGCGTTGGATCCGCTCCTCGCCGGCACGCTCGGCGCCGCCCTCGTGCTCTGGGCCACCTTCGCGCCCTGCTTCCTCTGGATCTTCGTCGGCGCGCCCTATGTCGAAGCCCTGCGCAACAACCAGGCGATCTCCGCCGCGCTCGCCGCGGTCACGGCGGCCGTGGTCGGCGTCATCGCCAACCTCGCGGTCTGGTTCGGCCTGCATGTGCTGTTCGGCGCGACCCGGGAGGTCCCGCTCGCCGGCCTCAGCCTCGAGCTGCCGGTGTTCGCCAGCGTGAATTGGATCACCGCCGCGATCGCGCTGGCCGCGGTGATCGCCATGCTGCGCTTCAGGGTAGGGGCGCTGCCGACCCTGGCCTTCGGTGCCCTGGCGGGCCTGGTAACGCTCTGGCTCTAGCCCTGCGCGCGCCTACGCCGCCAGCCCACGAAGCCCATGCCCGCCAGCGCCGAGGCGAACAGCGGCAGTGCCGCCGGGATCGGGGTCGTTGCGACGGCATCGATGCTGATGCCCGAAAGCACCGGCCCGTGGCTGCCGTCGATATTGCTGGTGCTGGCGAAGGCGAGCAGCGCGCCCAGTTCGGTGACCGCGGCCGTGAAGCTGAGCGACACGAGGGTGGTGGTCGGAATGGACTGCAGGTTGAAGCTGTGGCTGCCCAGTGACACGGTGTAGTCGATGCTGGGCGTCGGACCTGCCGCGAAGCCCTGCAGCACGTCGGCGTAGGCGATGGTGTAGGTGGTGCCGGCGATCAGGTCGATGCCGACATTGCTCTTGATCGTCCCTTGGCCCGCCGAGCCGATCAGGTCGAGGCATTTGGTGGCGCCGGACACGCAGCTGAAGAAGCCCGGCCCGATGATATCGACATCGCCGCTGGTTACTTCGAATTGTGTGCCGCCGATGGTGCCGAGGACATGCGTTCCGACGCCCGCGCCGGAGAAGTCCTCCGAGAAGACCGTGGCGGCCTGGGCCCCGCCCGCCGGGGCAAGAAAGAGAAGCCCTGTGAGCGCGAAAGTCTTCAACATTGCTTTGACCCCCTGGATGCTCGCCCCAGGGTCCCGCACGGAAGTTCGGGCGGCCAGCGGGCTGAGAGCGAGAGGATCACATGCCCGCGCCCCAAGCGGCCATGCACCACTTCGGGGCAGGCGGGGACATCTCGGGACAATGTCCCGCCGGGTGGCGCCCTCCCGGCAGGCCGCAGCCTGTCTACGCCGCCTTGATCGAGCTGAGGAAGGTCTCGACCTTGCCGCGCAACGTCTCCGACTGCCTGGAAAGCTCGGTCGCCGCCGAGTTCACCTGCTCGGCCGCGGCGCCGGTCGCCGCCGCCGCCTGCGAGACGCCGCTGATGTTGGACGAGACTTCCTGCGTGCCGGCCGAGGCCTGCTGCACGTTGCGCGAAATCTCCTGGGTCGCGGCACCCTGCTCCTCGACGGCCGAGGCGATCGCGGTCGCGATGTCGTTGATCTCGCGGATGGTGGCGGCGATCGACTGGATCGCCGCGACCGCCTCGCCGGTCGCCTGCTGGATGCCGCCGATCTGCGAGCCGATCTCCTCGGTCGCCTTGGCGGTCTGGTTGGCGAGGCTCTTCACCTCGGAGGCGACCACGGCGAAGCCCTTGCCGGCCTCGCCGGCCCGCGCCGCCTCGATCGTGGCGTTCAAGGCCAGCAGGTTGGTCTGGCTGGCGATGTCGTTGATCAGGCCGATCACCTGGCCGATCTTCTGCGCCGCCTCGGCCAGGCCCTTCACCTGAACATTGGTGCGGTCGGCATCGGCCACGGCGCGGCCGGCGACGGCGGCGGATTGCTGGACCTGGCGGCTGATCTCCTGGATCGAGGCGGTCAGCTCCTCGGTAGCGACCGAGACCGTCGTGACATTGGTCGAGGCTTCCTCGGAAGCATTGGCGACCGCGGTCGCCTGGCGTGCGGTCTGCTCGGCGGTCGCCGTCATCGACGTGGCGGTCGCCTGCATCTCGGTGGTGGCGGAGCTCACCGCCTTCAGCACGATGGTCACGTCCTGGTCGAACTTGTCGGTCAAGAGCTCGATCTGCCGCGCCCGCTCGGCGCGCTGGCGCTGCGCGTCCATCTCCTTGGCGGCCAGTTCCTCGGCCTTGATCATGCTGGCCTTGAAGACGCCGAAGGCGCCCGCCATCTCGGCGACCTCGTCGCTGCCGACCACCGGCACCTCGACCGACTTGTCGCCGGCGGTGAGGCGCGACATCGCGGCCGCCAGCTGCTTCACCGGCCGGCTGATGCCGCGGCCGATCACGAAGGCGAGGACCAGCATGACCAGCGCGATGACGATGACCGCGCCGAACATCGCATACCGCGCCAGCGCGTCGATCCGGTCCATCTCCGCACTGGCGGCGGCGCGGCGATCGCTGGCCGATTTCCGGATGCCCTCCAGGATCGGCTCGGCGGCCGCATACGCCTCGCTCATGCCGGAGAGCTTCTCGTTGATGGTGAGCTGCAGCTTGGCCATCTCCAGGAAGGCCGCCTCATACTGCGCGGCGAGGTCGCCGATCTTCGCCTGGGCGTCGGCGGGGATCGAGGAAGCCTTCAGCAACGCGGCGAAATTCGCCCGCTCCTGGGTCAGCTTGTCGATATAGCTCTGGTCACCGCGCGCCATGAAATCCTTCTCGTGGCGCCGCATCATCAGCATCGAGATGGTGAGCTGCGGGTCGTCATAACTCTTCAGCGCTTCCTCGATCTCGTGCACCGCGCCGCGCAGCTTGCCCAGCAGCCCCTGGTCGGGCTTCAACCCCATGGCGGTGATGTCGCCGGCGATCTCGCGGAAGCGCGCGTCATAGTCGCTGTAGAGGCCCTGCAGCTTCTGCAGCGCCGCCGCCTCGTCGGGGCCGGCATGGGGCACGAGGTCGCCGATCTCCTGGCCGACCTTCTTGCCGACCTCGGCATGCTTCTCGGCGTAGCTCGTCTCCTTGCGCAGCAGGAAGTCCTTCTCCCGGCGCCGCGCGTTCAGGAAATCCTCGGCGATCGACTGCACCGTGATGTATTCCGAGATCGCGCCCTGCTCGACCGCATCGACCCGGCTGCGCATGCCGTCGGCGATCAGCAGCGTGATCAGGATGGCGACGAAGCCGATGAGGGCGATGCCGGCGATGAGCAGGATCTTGGTCCCGATCTTCACCCGGGCGAGCGTGGCGTTCAGCATGGAGAATGTCCTGGACGAGCAGTGGGCGAGCCCCACGCTCGGCCACAACCAGGAATTAGACCGGAATGGTTAATAACAGCCTAAAGATTCCTATCCAAGGCATGCAAATAATGAATATCGTCCCGTCACTGCTTTCCAGCCAGAGCCAGGGCGAGATCGCAATAATCCCGGCGCTCCGGCGTCAGGTGCCCCATCCGGATCATGAAGTCGATCACCACCAGGCCGACGTTGAACTTGAAGGCCTCGGTCTCGGCGAGGATGCGCTCCACCGCGTGCAAGGGCATGAGCTCGAAGCTGGCGATCTCGCCGTCATGGTTATGCGGCACGAAATCCCGCGGCAGCTCCAGGTCGTAAACGAACAGCGTGTCGTCGCGCAGATGGCCGTTGAGTTCCATGCGATAGGCCAGCGCCCCGGCGGGCTCGGCGCGGCGCGCCAGCTCCTTCGGGATCGAGGCCTCCTCGGCCGCTTCCTTCATCAGGTTGTCGAAGGGCGAGATATGGCTGGGCAACCCGCCCGCCACCAGATGGTCGAGCTTGCCCGGCTCGATCGGCCGGTTGTCGGCGCGCTTGCCGACCCAGAGCAGGATCTGCTCGCCGTCGCGTACATAGCCATTGAGGTGCACGCCATAGGCCTTCACGCCGAGGAAGGGTACCAGCGCCCGCTCGACGTCGAACAAGGGCGCCGCGCCGAATTTCGGCGCCACCGGGAAGAGCTCGTTGCGCCAACCGGTGACGATGCCGCGGGCGCTGAGCTCCTGCGCCACCGTGTTGATCGCCGCGGTTCGGGAATCGAACTGCGCCAGATGCTCCTTCACCTGCAAGGCCTCGGCGGAATTGAGGAACACGCTCGGGAACTTCCCGAACTCGACCGCCAGGTCGTGGCGCACATAGCCGAGGCGCTCGCCCGCGACCAGGAAGGGCTTGAACTTCTTCAGGCTGTAGCGGTGACAGGCTTCGATGCGTTCCAGCAGGCTCATGATCATTGAACCCAGGGGATCGGCCGGCGCAGCTCGGCGATCAGCTCGAGGAAGTCCGGATCGGTCGGGCCGACGAAGCCGTGCCGGATCAGGAAGTCGATCAGCACGATGGCCACGTCGTAGGAGAAATCGTCCGCCGATTTCAGGCGATCGATCAGCGCGCTGACCGGGACCAGCAGGAACTCCGCGACCTCGCCGTCGGTGTTCTGCGGCGTGAAGCTCTCCGGCAGCTCGAGATCGTAATTGAACTGGAGACCCACCCGCATATGTCCCTGGATCACAGCCAGCAGGGTGATGATGCCGACGGCCTTCGCGCGTTCCGCGATCTCGCGCGGCATGCCGGCCTCTTCCTGGCATTCCTTCATCAGATTGTTCCAGGGCGAGATCCCCATCGGCTGTCCGCCGCCGACGATCAGGTCCATCATCCCGGGATCGATCGGCTTGGTCTCGGCCCGCTTGGCGATCCAGACCTTCATCGCCCAGCCGCGCCCGACGAATCCGTTCAGGTTCACGCCATAGGAGAGCGTCCCCAACAGCACGGTCGCCGCGCGCTCCATCTGCAGCAGGGGTGCCGTGTAGAATCCCTGCGCCACCGGATAGGCCTCGTTGCGCCAGCCGGGGATCAGCCCTTCGGCGCGCAGGTTCGCCAGCACCTCGGCAACCGCCTCCGAGCGCGTGTTGAAGCTGCGCAAGCGCGGCTGCAGGGTGACGGCCTTGTCGTCCACGTGAAACACATGTGGGAAGCGGGCGAGGGCGACGGCGAAGTCCGGCATCACCCAGCCGACATGCTGCTTGGCCACCATGAAGCGGCGATACAGATCGAGATCGACGGCGGGATAGCGCCGGAACTGCCGCATCATCGAGTTCATTGCGGGACGAAGACCTCGACCGGCTCGCGCACGCCGCGCAGCACATGGCTGCCCAGCGAGCGCAACGGCTTGCCGAGCGTCCGCGCGAAACTGTCGGAGAGCACCAAGGGCTGCTGCACCACCTTGGTCAGGCTTTCGAGCCGGCTGGCATGGTTGACCGCCGGGCCGATCACCGTGAAATCGATCCGCCGCTTGGCGCCGATATTGCCGAACTCGACCTCGCCGCAATGGAGCGCCATGCCGAACTTGAGCGGGGCCGCGCCCTCTGCGGCCAGCTCCTCGTTGAGCTTCGCGGTGCCGGCGATTGTCGCTTGCGCGGCCGCGAGCGCCCGGGCGCAGCTTTCGCCGGGATCGTCGCCCAGCGGAAACACCGCCAGCAACCCGTCGCCCATGAACTTCAGGATATCGCCGCCCTCCGCCTCGATCGCTTCGCCCATGACCCCGAACCAGCGGTCGAGCAAGGCCACCATGGCGCGCCGTTCCAGCCGGTCGGAGAGCAAGGTGAAGCCGCGGAGATCGGCGATCAGGATCGCGGCTTCTAAGGTGCGTACGTCGCCGCGCTCGATCTGCCCGGCATAGGCGCGCTGTGCGGCGGTGGCGCCGAGATAGACGGTCAGGGCATCGAGCGCCACCCTCTTCAGCGCGATCCGCTCGCACAAAGGCGAGATCAGGATGGTCGCATAGCGCAAGGCGTCGTATCCGGCATCGCCAAAACCGCCCGCTGCCTTGGTCGCGAAAGAGATGGTGGCCGAGCGATAGGTGTCTTGGAACATGAGCGGCATCATCGTGTAATCGGTCGCGCCCTCGGCGACCATATCGACCAGGATTCCCATGCCTTGGTCCGGCTCGCCCTGCCGCCAGCGGAAGGGTTGGTTGGTATCGTCCACGACCTTCGCCGGGCTGTTGAGATAGTCGCTGGAGGCCAGCAGTCCGGGCCGCAACCGGTTCAAATTGCGGGACCGGATATCGCCGTCGAGCCAGAGCAGCGAAAAGCCGATGTCTTCCGGATGCAGGGTCTCGAGGCCGATATTGGCGCGCCAGACCGGGATGCCCTGCTTCACCAGCTTGCGGCAGAAGCCGTTGAACAGCACGTCGAGGGGAGGCATTTCGCTGATCTGGGTGATCAGCCAGGTCTGGAGGTCCGGCGGGGTCATGGGGGCGACGTTAACGACTCGAGCGCCGGTTTTCAAACGATCGTGATCCCCGCGATGCCCTGCTTCCGACACAATCGCACCATGCGCCCGCCATCTTGGGTAGCAATCCTGGCGGGCGTGGGGAACGACCGGTCCAACAAGAGGGGGCATCCGATGACGCCAATCCAATCCATTCGCGCGATCGTGCTGATCGCGGGCAGCGTCGTTCTGCTCGGCTGCGAGCAGACCAAAGAGAAAGAAGCCGCCAACACCAACGGGTCGACGCAGCAATCGAGCGTGTCGGCCGGGTCCGTGGCTCCGGAAATGGCGGCGACGGACAGCTCACATCTAGCTGCAACTCCAGCGACCGAGCCAGCGCCGGCGGAGGCTCCGGCGGTTCAAGCTGCCCCCGTTCCATCAATCGCCGAGGCCGAAGCCCCAACCGAGGCCGATCTGGTGGCTCAGCCGCCCCAGGCCGGAGTTGGAATCGGCGCCGGCATCGCCCAACGCACCGAGTTGCAGAAGAATCTGGCACCGCAGGGTACGGCATTTGGCGAGGGTGGTCTGTACGGCGGAGCACCTTCCGCCTATCTGCCGCCCGAGAACACCGAGAACTACCTGCCGATCGACGAGAATCCGGTGAAGCAGGTGGCCGAGGCGCCGGTCTCTACCTTCTCGGTCGATGTGGATTCCGGCTCCTATGCCAATGTGCGGCGCTTCATCCTGAACGGCCAGCAGCCGCCGGAAGACGCGGTGCGGGTCGAGGAGATGATCAACTACTTCACCTATGACTTTCCGGCGGCCGACGATCTCGAAACGCCCTTCAAGACCACGACCCATATCGTGAAGACGCCGTGGAATCCCGACACCTATCTGCTCGAGATCGGCATCAAGGGCTACCAGCCCAAGGGCGAGCGCCCGGCCGCCAATCTCGTCTTCCTGATCGACGTCTCCGGTTCGATGGAAGACGCCAATAAGCTGCCGCTGCTGAAATCCGGCATGCGGATGCTCACCGACCAGCTCCGGCCCGAGGACAAGGTCTCGATCGTGGTCTATGCCGGTGCGGCCGGTGTCGTCCTCGAGCCGACCTCGGACAAGGCGAAGATCAAGGCCGCGCTCAACCAGCTCCAGGCCGGCGGCAGCACGGCCGGCGGCGAGGGCATCCAGCTCGCCTACGCCATGGCCAAGCAGGGCCGGATCGACGGCGGCATCAACCGCATCATCCTGGCGACCGACGGCGACTTCAACGTCGGCACCACCGACATCGACGCGTTGAAGAAGATGATCGAGGAGAACCGCAAGTCCGGCATTGCGCTCACCACGCTCGGCTTCGGTGAGGGCAACTATAACGACGCGCTGATGGAGCAGATCGCTGACGTCGGCAACGGCAACTACGGTTATGTCGATAGCTTGAAGGAGGCCAAGCGCCTGCTGGTCGACCAGCTCGATGCCATGATCCAGACCATCGCCAAGGACGTGAAGGTGCAGGTCGAGTTCAACCCCGCCGTGGTCGCCGAATACCGCCTGATCGGCTACGAGAACCGGGCCTTGAAGCGCGAGGACTTCAACAACGACCAGAAGGATGCCGGCGAGATCGGCGCCGGCCATACCGTAACCGCGCTCTACGAGATCGCGCTGAAAGGTTCGAAGGGCCTGGCGGTCGATCCCCTGCGCTATGGCGCCGCGCCCGCGCCGACCGCCGAACCGGGCGTCAAGCCCGAGGAGTTCGCCTTCCTGCGCCTCCGTTACAAGGCGCCGGATGGTGACGTCTCCAAGCTGATTGAGACGCCGCTCGCGACCGCGAGACTTGATAAACCCGAATCGACCAACGACGAGCTCGATTTTGCTGCGGCGGTCGCCGCCTTCGGGCAGAAATTGCGGGGCGGCGATCACCTCAAGAACTATTCCTACGACCAGATCGCGGAACTGGCCAAGGCCGCGCGGGGTTCAGATGAAGACGGCATGCGCGCCGAGTTCATCGAACTCGTGGAAATGTCCAAGGCACTCGGCAGTTCCGGAAGCGTGCAATAGCCCACCAGTCCAACTGGGACTCGTGATTTGCCTCCCTGTCACTTGCAGTCCCGGAACCGGGGAGACGCGGCGCACCGCGTCTCCCCGGTGACTTCCAGATCCCTCTGCGCGGGCTTTTCGGTTGTGCCGCTTATCGTCGGCCTCTTGCTCGGCGCGCTGCAGGTCTATGGATTCTGGCGGGCCGAGTTCGGCCTCCTGTCGTTCGCGGTCATGCTGCTCTGCCTCATCGGACTCCTGTTCCTGATGGTCCATGTGCTCGCGGCCGCCATTGTGGCGCTGATGGTCGGGCGATGGCGGAGAGCGATCTCCAGCTTGATTGGGGTAGCAGCGGCGATCCTCGTCGTTGGCGGTGGTATTGCCGTGCCGATCGAGTGGCGCTTCTCCGTCGCGGGCCGATCGTACTACGACGCTGAGCGCCTCCGTGCAGGCAATCCGGACAGGCAAAGCTGGCTGCTCGATGCGCAGTTCCTCGGTCCGGATCAGACCGACCTTGTCTACGACGTATCAGACAGCGCGGCGCCGCCCTATGGTGGCCGCTCCGGGCGCGTGGACCGCGATGGCTGCTCCCTCTACATCGATCGCCTGGACGGCCACTACTATCGGCAGTCGCTAATCTGCTGAAGCTAGGACCCCTGCGCCACATCCTTCGCCAGCCGCTCTGCCACTTCCGGCATCCATTTCGCCTCGACATTGGCGAAGGCGACGCCGAGATAGCCGTTCTGTTGGGGCGCGCGCCGGGATCCACAGCGTTCTTGCTCGAGATCACCGCTCGGGTGACTCTTCTGCTACGCGATGCATGTCCATTCGGTCGTGCAGGATTCTAACGATCTCGCATTCGTCCTTGTCGAAGCGATAGAAGATGACGTGTCTTGCGACGAGGAAGGTATGATACCCTCGGCGGAGGTCCGGTCGGTTTCTGCCGAGCGTCGGATTTCTGCGAAGGCGGCGGACTGCGGCATGCAATGCGGCCAAGTACCGACGCTTTTGAGCGGCACCCCATCGCTCGATCGTATATTCAGCAATCCCTCGCAGGTCGGCAAGCGCGGCATCCGCGAGGACTAGGCGCCTCATAGCCGCGCGAACAATTCCCGCAACTCGGCATCGTCAGCAATAACAGTTTTGCGCCCAGTGGCCAGGTCGGCCTCGCCAATCGCGAGTTCTTTGCGCAAGCGTTCCAGCTTCAGCTGCTGAACTGCGTCAAACTCATGCATGAGGCGGAGCGCTTCGCGAATGACTTCGCTGGCGTTGTTATAGAGCCCTGATTCAACCTTTTCGCGGACCAGGTCTTCCAGCTTCGGGGTCAACGACACATGCATGGGGCACCTCTCTGACGATTAATATAGGGTGCCTCCAAGCTTTGTCAAAGATTGGCTAAAACGCCTGCGCCGCGTCCCGTGCCAAGCGTTCCGCTACTTCCGGCATCCATTTCGCCTCGACATTGGCGAAGGCGACGCGGAGATAGTCGTCCTGGTCGGGGCCGAACATCGAGCCGGGCAGGATCAGCAGGTTCTGCTGCTGGGCGAGACGCTTCGCCACTTCCATCGCCGAGCGGCCGCGATGCGGGTGTTTCAGATAGGCGAAGAAGCCGCCGGCCGAAATCAGCTCATAGCCGAGGTCGTTGCGCGAGAAGGCCGACTGCACGGCCAGCAGACGGTCACCGATCATCTCGGTGATCCCGGCGCGCCAGCTGTCGAGATGCTCGAGCCCGTATGCAGCGGCAAGTTGCCCGATCCGCGGCGCGCAGATCGCAACACAGTCCATCGCCTTGGCGACCTCGGCGATGAACTTTGGATCGGCGACGATCGCGCCGACGCGATAGCCCGGCAGCGAGAAGGATTTCGAGAAGCTGTAGAGATGGATGAGCGTGTCGCTCCAGTCGGGATCGCGGAAGAGATCATGCGGCGCCGGTGACGCGGGCATGAAGTCGCGATAGGTCTCGTCCAGGATGAAGGCGATCTTCTTCCGGCGGCAGAGCTCGAAGGCGGCGCGGATCTGCTCCGGCGGGTAGATGGCGCCGGTCGGGTTGTTGGGGGAGATCAGCACCAGCGCCTTGGTCTTCGGCCCGATCAGCTTCTCCGCCGCGGCGAGGTCCGGCGCGGCGGGATTGTCTTTCGCATGCGGCAACAGCACGGTCTCGATGCCGCCCATGTCCAGCCACATGCGGTAATTGAAGTAGTAGGGCGAGGTCTGGATGATCGCTTCGCCGGGCTTGGCCAGCGCATTGGTGGCGAGGCAGAAGGCCTGGTTGCAGCCGGCGGTGATCAGGATGTGCTCCGGCTTCACCGCGCCGCCATAGCGGCGGTTGATGTCCTTGGCCAACCCGGCGCGCAAGGGCGGGATGCCTTCGATATCGGTGTAGCGCGAGCTCTGGGCTGCGCCGATGATCTCCTTCAAATGATCGGTCAGCGCCGGCGCCGGCGGATAGCCGGGCGCCGCCTGGGAGAGATCGACCAGCGGCTTGTCCTCGGGAAAGCTCCGGCCGGAGATCCAGGAGATCGCCTCCGAAATCGGCGGCTCGCCGACCGCGGTCAGCAGCGGATTGATGCGGAAGTTCATTGCGGCACTCGGTCGGTGGTGTTTCGCACCCCCACCCTAACCCGCCCCCGAATCGGGGGCGGGGACGCTCTTCTCCCTCCCCCGATTCGGGGGAGGGCCGGGAAGGGGGTACGAATCAACGCGTTCAAGACTTCAACTCGGCAATATCGACGTAGAGATCCAGCGCTTCCGGATTGGCCAGCGCTTCCTTGTTCTTCACCGCCAGCCCATGGACCGTGTCGCGGACCGCGAGCTCGGTGATCTTGCCGGATTTGGTGCGCGGGATGTCGACGACGGCGACGATCTTCGCCGGCACGTGGCGCGGCGTGGTGTTGGCGCGGATCTGCGCCTTGATCCGGTCCTTCAAGGCCTCGTCCAGCTTGACGCCGTCGCGCAGGCGCACGAACAGCACCACGCGCACGTCGTTCTGCCAGTCCTGGCCGATCACGATGCTCTCCAGGATCTCCGGCAGCTGTTCGACCTGGCGATAGATCTCGGCGGTGCCGATGCGCACGCCCCCGGGATTGAGCACCGCGTCGGAGCGGCCGTAGACGATGATGCCGCCATGGGCGGTGAGCTCGACATAGTCGCCGTGGTGCCAGATGTTCGGATACTTCTCGAAATAGGCGGCTTTGTAGCGCTTGCCGCCCTCGTCGTTCCAGAAGCCGACCGGCATCGAGGGGAAGGGCTTGGTGCAAACGAGCTCGCCCTTCTCGCCGCTGACCGGCTTGCCTTCGTCGTTCCAGACCTCGACTTTGAGCCCGAGGCCGCGCATCTGGATCTCGCCGCGCCAGACCGGCCCGGTCGGGTTGCCGAGCATGAAGCAGGAGACGATATCGGTGCCGCCGGAGATCGAGGAGAGGCAGACGTCGGTCTTCACCTTCTCGTAGATGTAGTCGAAGCTCTCGGGCGCCAGCGGCGAACCGGTCGAGGTGATCATCCGCACGGTCGAGAGATCATGCGTCTTCTTCGGCTCGAGCCCGGCCTTGGCGCAGGCATCGATCCATTTCGCCGAAGTGCCGAACATGGTGCACTTCTCCGCCTGGGCAAAGTCGAAGAGGATGTTGCCGGCCGGCGATCCGTCGAACAGCAGCAAGGTCGCGCCCGAGGCGAGGCCGGAGATCAGCCAGTTCCACATCATCCAGCCACAGGTGGTGAAGTAGAACATCCGGTCGCCCGGCTTGATGTCGCAGTGGAGGCGATGCTCCTTCAGATGCTGGAGCAAGGTGCCGCCCTGGCCGTGCACGATGCATTTCGGCACGCCCGTGGTGCCCGAGGAATACATAATGAAGAGCGGATGGTTGAACGGCACCCGGTCGAAGCTGATCTCGCCGCCGGTCTGCTCGTTCAGGGCCTCGCGGAACAGCTTCGCCCGCGGCATCTGCGCGATGTCCGGGTGGTTGTTGAGATAGGGGATGACCAGCACCTGCTGTACGCTCGGCAGCTTGGCCAGCACTTCCTGCACGCGCGCGAGCGAGTTCTGCGGCTTGCCGTTGTACCAATAGCCGTCGGCGGTCAGCAGCACCTTGGGCTCGATCTGGCCGAAGCGGTCGAGCACGCCCTGCACGCCGAAATCCGGCGAGCAGGAAGACCAGATGCAGCCGATCGAAGCCGCGGCCAGCGCGCCGATGATGCTTTCCGGCATGTTGGGCACAAAGCCCGCCACGCGATCGCCGGGCTCGAGGCCGAGCCAGCGGAAATACTGCGCCAGCCGTGCCACGTCATCCCAGAGCTCGGCATGGGCGATCCGCCGTTTCACCTTGTCCTCTCCCCAGAACACGATCGCGTCCCGCGGATTGCCCCTGGAGAAACGCAGCAGGTTCTCGGCCCAGTTGAGCTTGGCGTTGGGGAAGAACTGCGCGCCCGGCATCTTGTCGCCGTTGATGAGCGCCGGCCGTCCCATCTCGCCGATCACGTCGCAAGAGCGCCAGAGCGAGGTCCAGAAGCGGTCGACCTGCTCGGTGGACCAGGCCCAGAGCGCGTCGGTGTCCTTCAAGCCGATCTGCCAGTCCCGCGCCACCTGGGTGCGGAACTTGGTCATGTTGGCGGCGGCCACCGCCGCTTCGCTGGGGCGCCATAATGGTTCGTGCGCCAAAGTTCCCGCATCGGGTGCCCCAGTTTGGGCCGGTTCAGACATGCTTAGCTCCCTTGCGCGAACGGAATTGGTCAGGCGCGCGATTTGGGCCTAATCTGCCCAGCCACCACAAGAATTGACAAGACCAAACCCGACATTCCCTTGCCCCCTTCCGCCGCCCGATTTGCCGCCGGCGGCCCTTCCGGTCGCGGCGCCCACCCTTTGTTGGCCGTGGTGCTGGTGCTCTGCGCCAGCGCCTGCTTCGCCACCTTGAGCGCGCAGGTCCGGGTCCTCAGCGACCTCGGCATGCATCCTTTCGTCACCACCTTCTGGCGGAATTTCTTCGGCCTCTTCTTCATGCTGCCCTGGCTGTTCAAGAACGGGCTCGGCACCCTGAAGACCGACCGCTTCTGGATGTTCACGCTCCGATCCGCGATCAGCTTCGTCTCGATGGTGGCCGGCTTCTGGTCACTGTCGCTGATGGGTTTCGCCGAGGCGATCTCCATGAGTTTCACCGCGCCGCTGTTCGCAACCATGCTGGCGGTCCTCGTGCTCAAGGAAAGCGTGCGGTTCCGGCGCTGGACAGCCACCATCGTCGGCTTTATCGGCGTGCTGGTGGTGCTGCAGCCGGCATCCACCGGGCTCGGCTTAGGCGAGGCATTGGCACTCTTTGCCGCCGCGTTGAGCGCAGTCGTCTCGCTGGTGGTGAAAAACCTCTCCAAGACCGAGAGCTCGAATGCGATCGTCACCTATATGGTGCTGCTGCTGACGCCGATGTCGCTGGCCCTGGCGCTGCCGGTCTGGTCCTGGCCGCCGGCCGCCGACTGGTGGTGGTTCATGGCCGGCATGGGCCTCGCCGGCACGCTCGGGCATCTCTGCTGGGTACGGGCGCTCGGCATGGCCGAGGTCTCGCTGGTGGTTTCCTATGACTATGTGCGGCTGCTGTTCGCCGCCTTGATCGGCTATTGGGCGTTCAGCGAGGAGCCCGGCCTGCATACCTGGATCGGTGCGGCGCTCATCGTCGGCTCCGGCATCTACATCGCCCGCCGCGAGGCGAAGCTGCACCAATCGGCGGCGGCCCAGGCGGTCGCCGTCAGCGCCGACCCGATCGGCACCCCGAGTACCAAACCATGAAACCCTTCTGGGCCGATCTCGCGCCGAACACCAAGGGCGCCCTGCTGATGACCTTGAGCGGCGTCAGCTATTCCTTCATCGCGGCCATGGTGAAGGAGCTCAGCCAGAACGGCATGGACGGGTTCGAGATCGCCTTCTTCCGCGCCTTGTTCGGCTTCGTCGCGCTGTTCCCCTTCCTCGCCTTCGCCGGCAAGGCCGGCTTCAGGACGCAGCATCTCGACAAACATGTCTGGCGCGGCGTGCTGGGTTCCGTCTCGGTGGTCTGCGCCTATGTCGGCATCGGCAAGCTGGCGCTGGCCAACTACACCGCCTTGAGCTTCACCAAGCCGCTGTTCGCGGTGATCCTCGCCTATTTCATCATCGGCGAGCAGGTGCGCTGGCGGCGCTGGGCGGCGACCATCATCGGCTTCCTCGGCGTGCTGGTGATGATCCGCCCGGGCGCCGACACCTTCTCGCCCTGGGCCTTCCTGGCGCTGGGCGATGCCTTCTCGATCGCCTTTCTCATCACCATCGTGAAGAAGCTGCCGGAAACCGAGACCGAGCTGGTGATGATGTTCTATTACGGCATCATCGCGATCCTGATCGCGCTGCCGCTGGCGCTCTGGGCCTGGCGCTGGCCGAATCCGATGGAATGGCTGCTGCTGGCGGGCATCGGCCTGGTCGGCGCCTATTCGCAATATCTCTGGATCCGCGCCTTCCGCATCGGCGAGGCTTCGGCGGTGGCGCCGTTCGATTATCTGCGCTTGCTGTTCGCCGGCCTGATCGGCTTCGTGCTGTTCAGCGAGATGCCTGACATCTGGACCATCGGCGGCGCGGTGATCGTGGTCGGCAGCACGGTCTACATCGCGCAGCGCGAAGCGCGGTTGAAACGCGCGGGTGACCGGCAGGCGGTGAAAGCGGAAGCGATCGCGTCGGAGCGACCCGGAGTCTAGTCGGCCAGCGCCTTGTCCAGCATCTGCTGCGCGCGCGTGCGGTGCTCCGGGCGGATGCTGGAGGCGACGCTGCGGATGGCGGCATAGAGCACGGCCGCGTCGTCGGTGAATCCGAAGCCGGCGATGAAATCCGGAATGACGTCGATCGGCAGCACAAAATAGGCAAGGGCAGCCATCAGGACCGCCTTCACCTGGAGCGGCGTTTTCGGGTCGAGCGTGGCGTAATAGGCCGCCAGCAATTCACCGAGGAAAGGCACACGTCGCGCCACCCGGCGCAGCTTCGGCCAGAAGCCGTGGTTCACGCGGGCGCGGTCGCGCTCGAACTTGCGGGGGTTATAGACGGTCACCTCTTGCGACATGGGGCCGGATATGGCCCCGGAATCGTTAATTTCCAAGAGGGTGGCGGGCAGGAGCGGCGGCAAACCGGCATGGGGAATGCTAGACTGGGGCCATGATCAAGCTTCAGCAGCTTTTCATCGCGGCCGTTTTCGGCCTGATTTCAGCGGGTTCGGCCCTGGCGCAGCAGGGGCCGGTGCAGGCGCAGCCTTTGCCGCCGCTGGCGCCGCCGGCCGCCGGTGCCACCCAGCTCAGCGCGCCCCCGGCGCAATTTGCCGCCCCACCGCCGGACCTGACCGCCCGCGAGGCCCTGACCGGCGCCCCGGTGCCGCCGATCAAGACCACGGCGACGCTCTGCGTTCGCGCGGTCGTGGTCGATGACGAGATCCGCACCTGGGACCACCTGCAGGAGGTCGGCGGCGCCAAGCCGGCCTGGGACGCCTATCAGCTCGGCGACTACTTGAAGGCGGTGCCGATCTTCCAGCGCCTCGCCAAGGTCGGTCATCCCGAGGCCGAGCGGTTGCTTGGGTTTGTGTATTACGCGGGCCAGGGCGTGCCGCAGGATTACGCGCGCTCGCTCTACTGGTTCGAGAAGGCGGCGAACCAGGGCTGTTTCGGCGCCTATGCCGCGCTCTCCTCGCTCTACCGCGACGGCAAGGGCACCGGCGTCGATCTCGGCAAGGCCTATATGTGGATCAACATCGCGGTCTCCCGCCTGCCCGACAGCGTCGAGCGCGACGCCTTGATCAAGGAACGCAGCAAGATCGAGGCGCTGATGACCCCGGCCCAGATCGAAGCCGCGCAGAAGCGGTCGCAGACCTTCAAGGAAAAGCCGGTGATCCCGCCGGACCCCGAGGACCTGCCGGTCGATTACTTCCCGAAGGCGGTCAACTGACGATTCAGTTGTTCCACAACTGAATCGTCATGGTACGCGAAGGCGTACCATCCACGAGTTTCCCTCAGGTGGCACTCAGTGGACGCACCAAACTCGTGGATGGTCGGCCTTCGCCGACCATGACGAGGAATTACGGGCGTACTACCTCGTCAATCGGCCTCCACGATCTCGAAGTCGTGGGTGATCTCGGTGCCGCTCTTCTCCAGCATGATCGAGGCGGAGCAATACTTCTCCGCCGAGAGCTTGATCGCGCGTTCGACGGCGTCGTGTTTCAGGCCCTTGCCGGTCACCTTGAAGTGGAAGCGGATCTTGGTGAAGACCTTCGGCTCCTCGGGCGCGCGGTCGGCGTCCAAGGTCACCTCGCAGCCGCGCACATCGTGACGGCCTTTCTCCAGGATCATCACCACGTCGGTCGCCGTGCAGCCACCGGTGCCGAGCAGCACGTATTCCATCGGCGAGGGCGCGATCGTCGGAACGCCTTGGCCGGTCGGTGCCGCGATCACGATGCCGTGGCCGCTGTTGCTGGTGCCGAGGAACACGCGTCCCTCGATCCATTCGATGCGTGCTTTCATGGTGGTTCCGTTCAGATCTAACTCGGCTGGGCGCCGTTGCGCGGCTGGTGGCCGAGCAGGTTGAAGAAGATGCGGGTGTTATCATAGCCGGCGGCGACGTCCAAGCGGTCGCCTTCCGCGACTTCGACCGGCTCGGGGAAGAAGTGGATCGCCTGCTTCCAGTGGTTGGTGCGGCTGCGGCTTTCCGAGCGGTAGGTGACCTCGTCGTCGAGGATGAGGTCGAACCAGAAGCAGACGCCGTGGCAGGTTCCGGCGCGGTTGGCGGTGATCGCCAGCTGCCGCAGGTCCTCGGTCTTCATCGCCTTGCGGAAGTCGAAGTCGAGCACCCGGACGCGGCCCGAGAGCACGCGGTGCGGGTCGGCGCCGAGATCGATCTGCGCATAGCCCGGCGAGCGGAAGATGTCGAAGGCGCCCATGTCGAAGCCGGCGATCTCCCGCACCGGATTGATGTTGGCGAGATGGTCGCATTGCATCAGCACGCCCCAGACCACCGCGGCCTGCGGGATGATCCGGGCCTCGGGCTTCACCAGGTTGGCGCGGGCATGCTGGATGATCGGCAGCATGTTGGGCGCCAGCATGCCGATGTTGATCAGCTCCGAGACGAAGATGTCGGCTTTCTCCGGCAGATCCGCGCCGAGCTTGACCTGCGTGGAGCGCTTGCTCAGGACCGTGATCTTGTCGGCAAAGCCGTTGCGGGCGACGGTCTCCTTGGCGATCTTCGCCAGGATCGGCACCGCCTCGCAGGTGACGACCTGTCTCGCCCCGGCCCGCGCCGCCATCATCGCTACCAGGCCGGAGCCGGTGCCGATCTCCAGCACCAGCGAATCCGGGGTCACCGCCCGGGCCAGCGCCCGCTCGTAGGCGGCGTTCCGCTCGTCGTCGTTGATCATCGGGATATGCCAGGCGGGGATCATGCCCGAGGTGGCGAGGTGCAGGCAGAACTGCACGTCCTCGTCCTCGGGCAGCCGCTCGGCGGCGGACTTCAGCACCGCGAGCGCTTCTTCGTTGCGGTTCTGCTCGGTCAGGCACTGGGCGAGGCCGCAATGCGCCGGCGCGCAATCGGCGTCGATCTCCAGCGCGCGGCGGAAATGCCGCTCGGCCGCGGGCTGGTCGTCCATCTGGTTGTAGACATCGGCGAGATTGTAATGGGCGTCGAGATAGTCGGGCTCGCGCAGCACCGCCTGGCGGAAACAGGCCAGCGCCTTGTCGAGCGCACCCTCGCGTTTGAGGGCGATGCCGAGATTGTTGATGGCGCTGTTGAGCTCGGGCTCAACGCGGATCGCCTCGCGGAAGCAGGCTTCGGCCGGCCCGACCTGGTCGAGCTTCAGCAGCGCATTGCCGAGATTGTTCCAGGCATTGGCGTCGCCGGAATCGATTTCCAGCGCGCGGCGGAAGGCGGCCTCCGCTTCGGCATTCATGCCGAGCGCGTAATAGAGCGCGCCGCGGGTGTTGAAGAATCGGCTGTTGGCGGGTTCGGCGGCGATCGCGCGGTCGACCAGGTTCAGCGCTTCCTGGGCCTGCAGCCCGACCTGGTAGGCGAGCACGCCGAGCAGATGCAAGGCCTCGGCATTCTCGGCGTCCTGCTCGAGAATGCCGGCACAGATCCGCTTCGCCGCCTCATAGTCGCCGGTCTCGGCGGCTCTGACGGCATTTCGCACGGCATCGTCGATCGGCAAGGCAGCCGCCACGCGGCCTCCATCCCCCGGGCGCGCGCAAAACCGCGCGCCAACGGACGATCCTATAGCGGAAGGCAGAGACGAGAGAAGGGGAAGCTCAGACCAGGATGTTCAGCAGCGAGCCGCGCGGCGAGGCCGCGTTGCTGGCCTGCGAGGACCCGCCGCCGGTATCGCCGCCGTTGCCGCCGGCAGCGGCCGGGGCGGTCGGCTGGGGAGCGCTCACCGAACTGGTGCCGGAAGCGGCCGAGTTGCCGAGCATGGAGGCCAGCGACTGCGCCTGCAGATTGCTGGAGCGCAGCGCGGCGATCGAAACCTGTTGGGCCCGTTGGGCGGCGCTGATCTGGGAAGCAGCGCCCGCGGCGGCGGCGAGATCCATTCTGGGTTACGCCCTTGGGGTTACGCTTTGATGTCGAGCAGGGACTTGGTCATCTCGTCGCTGGTCTTGATGACCGCGGCATTGGCCTTGAAGCTGGTCGCGGCCTGGCTCAACGAGACGATGTCCTGGGGATCCTGCGAGCCGCCGGCGATGTTCTGGGCGGCGTTGTTGACCGTGTTCGTGGCCTTCTTCAGGCCCTCGATCGCGGTCGAGGTGGCGTTGCTGCTGCTGACGGAACCGACGTCCATCTGGGTCTCCCTGGCGGGGGCTCGAAGGCCCTCAAGGCTTGTCCGCCGATCTTCCGAGTGATCGGCTGTCATGCCCCAACATAGGGAGGAGAGATTAACAGAGGGTTGCCAGGCCCGTGAATCCCCGGAGAATTTTCCTGATTTGGGAATTTGCGCGTCTCATCCGAAAGGCCGATCTCGGACCGAGAATGTCGTAGATAAGCTAGTAATTACCGTTTGCCGGACAATCTGCCGGCATGTTAACAATCCCGCTGTTGCAACCGCGAAAGCGAATCTAGGCCCCCATTCGCACCCCTCGATTCTACAAACCGGGGGCGGGAGCAAGAGCGATGACGATTCGACCGCGCCGGTCGGTCCTCTACATGCCCGGCAGCAATGAGCGTGCGCTGGAGAAAGCGCGCAGCCTTGCGGCCGATGGCCTGATCCTGGATCTGGAAGACGCGGTCGCTCCGGAGGCGAAGGCGCTCGCCCGGCGTCAGGTTGCTGACGCGGTGAAGGCGGGCGGCTTCGGCGGGCGCGAGGTGATCGTGCGGGTGAATGGCCTCGACACCGAATGGGCCGGCGATGACATCGCGGCGGTCGCCAAATGCGGCGCCGATGCGATCCTGTTCCCGAAGATCCAGTCCGCCGCCGATGTGCTGCAGGCGATCCTGATGCTGGAAAAGGCCGGCGCGCCGTCGACCCTGCCGATCTGGGTCATGGCGGAGACGCCGCGCTGCATCCTCAACATGGATTCGATCGCGGGGGCGAGCCCGCGCCTCGCCTGCATCGTCGCCGGCACCTCCGATCTCGGCCGCGAACTGCGCATCCGTCCGACGCCGGCGCGCGACGGTGCGGTCGGTGCGCTGACCATGATCGTGCTGGCGGCGCGCGCGCACGGTCTCGACGCGCTGGACGGCGTGCATCTCGATCTCGCCGACGAGGCAGGCTACGAGGCGGTGTGCCGCCAGGGTCGCGACCTCGGCTTCGACGGCAAGACCCTGATCCACCCGAAACAGATCGACGCCGCCAACCGCGCCTTCGCGCCGACGCCGGCCGAGCTCGAAGCCGCCCGCGCCATCCTCGCCGCCTGGAAGGAGGCGCGCGCCGAAGGCAAGGGCATGGTCGTGGTCGGCGGCCGCCTGGTCGAGAAGCTGCATGTCGACGAGGCCGAACGGCTGCTTGCGCTCGACGCGGCGATCACCGCGCGGGACCGCGCCGCGGCGGCCTAGCTAGTCTGCCGAGGGCCGACCAACTCTTCCCCGTCAATTTCCAAGCGTCGCGACCAGGATCGCCTTGATCGTGTGCATGCGGTTCTCCGCCTGGCTGAACACGATCGAGTCGGGTGACTCAAAAACGTCTTCCGTCACTTCCATGCAGTCGATGCCGAACTTCTTGAAGATTTCCGCCCCGACCTCGGTCTCGGCGTTGTGGAACGCCGGCAGGCAATGCATGAACTTGGCGTAGTGGTTGCGGGTCGCGTCCATCAGCTCGGCGGTCACGCGATAGGGCGTCAGCAGCTTGATCCGCTCGGCCCAGATGCTGTCGGGCTCGCCCATGGAGACCCAGACGTCGGTGTAGACGAAGTCGGCGCCGGCGACCGCCTCCTTGGGATCCTCGTAGAGGCTGAAGCTGCCGTGGCTCTGCGCCGCCGCCGTGGCCAGGTGATCGACGAAATCGCGGTCCGGCCAGAGCCCCATGGGCGCGCCGATCCGCATGTCGATGCCGACCTTGGCGGCGCCGACCGCGAGCGAGCGGGCAACATTATTCCGCCCGTCGCCGAGGAAGGCGACGGTGCAATCGGAGAGATGCTTGTGAGTGAACTCGCGCATGGTCATGAAGTCGGCCAGCGTCTGGGTCGGATGCGACTCGTCGGTCAGGCCGTTATAGACCGGCACGCCGGCGAAGGCGGCGAGTTCCTCGGCAATCTTCTGGCCGAAGCCGCGGTATTCGATCGCATCGTAGACGCGCCCCAGCACCCGTGCGGTATCCTTCATCGACTCCTTGTGGCCGATCTGGCTGCCGCTGGGGCCGAGATAGGTCACATGCGCGCCCTGGTCATAGGCCGCGACCTCGAAGCCGGTCCGGGTGCGGGTGGAGTCTTTCTCGAAGATGAGCGCGATGTTCTTGCCCTTGAGGCGCGGCTGCTCGGTGCCGGCGAGCTTGGCGGACTTCAGGTCGACCGCGAGGCGCAGCAGGAAGCGGATTTCCTCGGGCGTGAAATCGTCCAGGGTGAGGACGCTGCGGCCGCGCAGATTGACGGGCATGGGTTCAGTGCTCCTGGTTACAGCGGATCGCGGATCAGCGGGCAGGTCATGCAATGGCCGCCGCCGCGGCCGCGCCCGAGCTCCGAGCCTTCGATGGTGATGACCTCGATGCCGGCCCGGCGCAGCTTGGTGTTGGTATAGACGTTGCGGTCATAGCCCACGACCACGCCGGGCTCGATCGCCACCACGTTGTTGCCGTCGTCCCATTGCTCGCGCTCCGCCTCGTATGAATCGCCGCCGGTCGCCACCAGGCGCAGCTCCTTCAGGCCGAGCGCCTCGCGCACCACCTCGGTGAAGGATTTCTGCTCCTCAACGATGGTGAGGCCATCCTCGCCCTGGCCGGGCCAGAGGCTGAAGCTGCGGATGCGGTCGACCACCTGCGGATAGAGGGTCGCGAGATCGGGCGCGCAAAGCGTGAAGATCGTGTCCAGGTGCATGAAGCTGCGGTCGCGCGGCATCAGCGCGCCGATCACGCGCTCGGCGGCGCCCATGGCGAACAGGCGCTTCGCCACCGCCGCCACCATCTGCGGCGTCGAGCGCTCGCCCATGCCGATCAGCACCACGCCGCGCCCGATCGGCATCACGTCGCCGCCTTCGAGGCTCGGGAAGCCGGTCGGCGAATCCTCGATGTCCCACCAGGTCTCGAACTTCGCCGCGCGGAATCGCGGGTGATGGCGATAGACCGCGGCCACGTTGGCGGCTTCCGGGCGCCGCGCCGGCCAGAACATCGGATTGACCGAGACGCCGCCGTAGATCCAGCAGGAGGTGTCGCGGGTGAACAGCTGGTTGGGCAGCGGCGGCAGCAGGAAGTCCTGCTTCTCCAGGGTGCGGGCGAACAGGCCGCGCGGTTGCTCCGGCAGCTCGGCCCGGGTGATGCCGCCGATCAGGTGATGCGACAGCCAGTCGGCGGGAACCTCGTTAAGCCAGGGGCGCAGCTCCGCGGCGACATCGGCCCCGACCACGCCGGGCGCCAGGCGGCGATCGAGCAGCCAGCCGCGCGCTTCGGGGATCGCCATGGTCTCGGCCAGCATGGTGCCGAAATCGCGCACCGTGACGCCGCGCTCGCGCAGGGCATCGACGAAGGCGTCATGCTCCTGCCGCGCCTTCTTCACCCAGAGCACGTCGTCGAACAGCAGGCTGCGGCAGTTCTCGGGGGTGAGGCGCTGCAGGCTCAAGTCGGGCCGGTGCACCATCACCTCGCGAAGCCGGCCGATCTCCGAATGGACGCCGAGCTCGGTCTCGATCTTCTTCGCTTCCATGGGACGCACTCACAAGGGACTGATGATGCCGGCATAGATGTCGTAGCCGGCCCAGACCGCGGCAAGCAGGAGTCCCGCGGCGAGCACGAGCTCCACCGGATAGAACAGGCGCTGGCCGGATTCGCGGCGGGCGATCACATGGGCGATGATGCCCGGCGCATAGAGCATCGCGCACATGAAGAGATAGGCCGGGCCGGCGGCATAGACCAGCCAGGCGCCATAGACCGTCGCGATCAGGCCGGCGAGCAGGCCCCCGGCCCGCATCTCGCCCGCCTGGTAGCTCTCGCCGCTGAGCGCCAGCTTCAGCGCATAGGCGCCGGAGAAGACATAGGGCACCAGGATCGCGGTCGAGGCGATGTAGTAGAGCGCCTGGTTGGTGCTCTGCGCATAGAGAGTGACGATCAGGAACACCTGGACCAGGGCGTTGGTGATCCACCGCGCGGCCGAGGGCGCGCCGTTCTGGTTGGCGGCGGCGAAGATCTTCGGCAGCGTGTTGCGCTTGGCGGCGACGAAGGCGATCTCCGCCGCGAACAGGGTCCAGCTCAGGAAGGCACCGACCACCGAGACAACGACCGCGATGTTGATCAGCGCCGCGCCCCAGGCGCCGACCAGGGTCTCGAGCACGCCGGCCATCGAGGGATTCTTCAGCGCGGCGAGCTCGGGGCGCTGCATGACGCCGAGCGAAAGCAGCGAGACCAGCGCATAGAGGCCGAGGCAGGTCATGAAGCCGGCGATGGTCGCGGTGCCGATGTCGCGGCGGCGTTCCGCCCGCGACGAGACCACGCTCGCCCCCTCGATGCCGATGAACACCCAGAGCGTCACCAGCATGGTGGACTTCACCTGGTCCATGACGCTGCCGAGCGCGCCGTCGGCGGGACCGCTGAAATCCATCGCGAACAGGTCGAGCTTGAAGGCGACCGCGGCGACCGCGATGAACAGCACGATCGGCGCGATCTTGGCGATGGTGGTGATGACGTTGACCAGCGCCGCCTGGCGCACGCCGGAGAGAATCAGGAAATGCACGGCCCAGAGCAGCACCGAGGCGCCGAGCACCGCCTGCCAGGTATTGCCGTCCCCGAACACCGGGAAGAAGAACGAGAGCGCGGAAAACACCAGCACCGCATAGGAGACATTGCCGATCCAGGCGGAAATCCAATAGCCCCAGGCGCTGTTGAAGCCGATGAAGGGGCCGAAGCCGGCCTGCGCATAGGCATAGGGACCGGCATCGAGATCGGGTTTTCGCATCGCCAGGCTCTGGTAGACGAAGACCAGGGCCAGCATGCCGACCGCGGTGACGCCCCAGCCGATCAGGATCGCCAGCGGACCCGCCGCCTTGGCCATGTCGTGCGGCAACCCGAACACCCCGGAGCCCACCATGGAGCCGATCACCAGCGCGGTGAGCGCGCCGAGCCTGAGCTTGCGCGGCGCCGTCGCGCGGCTGTCCGGAATCGCGGTATTCGCAGTGGTCGAAGACATGGCTTCCTCCGAGGCTTCGCGCGGGTTTGGCTCAGCGCCAGATTGAGCCGCGGCATCGGAAGCCACCTTGATTTTGCGCAACACCGGCAAACGTCACGAAAGCTTAACGGCACGCGCCCGCGGCCTTGGCCTCTCAGGACCGGCGCAGCATCCGGATCGGCCGCCCATCGATCGCGGCGAGGCCGAGGCCGATCAGGGCCATGCCGGCCAGCTGGTGGAGGCTCAACGTCTCGTCGAGGAAGGCGACGCCCAGCAACAGCGCGCTCACCGGAATGAGGAAGGTCACCAGCAGCAGGTTGGTCGCACCCGCCCGTGCCAGGATGCGGAAGAAGATCACATAGGCGAGCGCGGTGCTGAGCAAGGCGAGACCGATCAGCGCCGCCCAGGTGCCGGCGCTCGGCATCGGCAGCGCCCAGGGTTGATCGGCGATCAGTGCCAGGGGCAGGATCAGCATCGAGCTGCCGGTCAGCTGTCCCGCCGCGACGACCAGCGGCGGGCGGCCTTTGAACCGGCGGCCGAACACGCCGGCGAAAGCATAGGACAGGGCCGCCGCCAGGACCGCGAGCTCGCTCCAGAGATGGCCGCCGAAACCGGAGATGAGGTCGAGCCCGATCATCAACGCGACCCCGATCAAGCCGAGCGCGACGCCGCAGAGCTTGGCCGGTGTCGCCCGCTCCTCGGTGGTGAGCAGATGCGCCACCAGCACGGTGAAGAGCGGCGTCGTCGCATTGAGGATCGAGGCGAGGCCGCTGGCGATCTCCTTCTGCCCCCAGAAGATCAGACTGAACGGGATCGCGTTGTTCAACAGTCCCATCAGCAGGAAGTCGCGCCACAGCGCAGCTTCGCCCGGCATGCGCTGGCCCAAAGCGAGCCGCAGCAGATGCAAGGCCGCCGCGGCGATCGCGACGCGCGCGAGCACGATGACGAGCGGCGGCAGTTCGGCGACAGCGACCTTGGCAAAGAAGAACGAGCCGCCCCAGACGACGGAGAGTAGGATCAGCAGCAGCCAGTCGCTGCCGGACATGCTGCGGGTGGCGGGAAGGACGAGCGACACGACGGTCTCCAGGCCTAGGTGGCGTGAAGATCGGGGGTGTCGGCGGGGAGCGCTATCCGATGCTTGCGCTCTTCCTTGCGCCGGCCAGGAAGGTCTCGACCACGAAGTCGATATGCCGGTTGAGCTCGGCCTCGGTCGGGCGCCGGGTCGGGTTGAGGAGATTCTGCAGGTAGAGATCGCCGCGCAGCGAATGGATGAACTGGTGCGCGCTGCGCTCGGGATCGGTGGTCGCGATCAGGCCGGCCGCGGCGACGCTGCGAAAGAACTCGGTCAGGTATTTCGCCACCGTCTGCGGTCCGGTGCGGTAGAAGACGTCGCCGATCGCCGGCACCCGCCCGCATTCGCCGATCGTCAGGCGGAGCAACGCCAGCCGGTCCGGGCGCAGGATCAGGCCGAGATAGCCGCGGCCGAAGGCGCGCAGACTTTCCTCCAGCGCGCCGTCGAGCGGCAACTCGTGCACCAGATGCGCGAGTTCCTCGGCGCCCTCCGCGACCAGGGCGCCAAGCAGGCCTTCCTTGTTGCCGAACTGCTGGTAGACCGTGGCCTTGGACCCGCCGGCCAGCTCGACCACCGCGTCGATGCTGGCATTGGCATAGCCCCGCTCCAGAAACACCTTCTGCGCCGCCGCCAAGATCGAGCGGCGCCGGTCTTCCGCCGATTGGCGGGTCCGGGTCGGCGGGGCGCCGTCCCGCTGCGAAGGGGCTCTGGCCATGCATACCTCCGTTTGTATCTGAAATGTAACGTACTGGACGGTTTATTTCAATACGGCCAGTCGGGTCTTTCCGATCCAACGCCCGCCTATTCATGAGCGGTCTCCAGAAAATGAGCCATATTCAATGTAGTATCCTTGCGGGCGGCTGCAGACTGGGTTTGTGATCCCGGTCACCCATTGTCGGCTTGACGCCGCAGGGAGCGGTAATATGTACTGATCAGTACAAATTTGACGAACCCGTTTGGGGGAGCATTCAGATGAAGCGGACTTTGCGGCGGGTCCTTCTTGGCAGCGTGGCCCTGGCCTTGGTGGCCGGGGGCGGTGCTTTCGGCGCCTATTGGCTGAAGACCGGCCGTTTCCTGGAATCGACCGAGGACGCCTATGTCCAGGCCGACTACACGACGATCGCGCCGAAGGTCTCGGGCTACATCGCCGACGTGAAGGTCGAGGACAACCAGGCGGTCAAGGCCGGCGATGTCCTGGCGGTGATCGACGACCGCGATTTCAAGACCGCGCTCGCCCAGGCCCGCGCCGACGTCGCCAGCGCCAAGGCTGATGTCCAGAACATTGAAGCCCAGCTGGCGGAGCAGCAGTCGGTGATCCAGCAGGCCGAGGCCGCGATCCAGTCGGATCAGGCCGGCGTCTCCTTCGCCCAGCAGGATTACACCCGCTATCACAACCTGACCGCCCAGAAGGTCACCTCGGTGCAGGACGAGCAGCGCGCGCAGACGGTTCTCCAGCAACAGAACGCTGCCCTGCAGCGTGACCGCGCGGCGCTGACCGCCGCCCGGCAGCGCATCGATGTGCTGACCACGGCGCACGCGAAGTCCGAGACCCAGGTCCAGCGCCTCGAGGCAGTGCAGGCCCAGGCGGAGCTCAACCTCGGCTACACCACCATCACGGCGCCGATCGACGGCACCGTCGGCGCGCGCTCACTGCGCACCGGCCAGTATGTGCAGGCCGGTACCCAGCTGATGGCCGTGGTGCCGCTGCACGCGGTCTATGTCGTCGCCAATTTCAAGGAGACGCAACTCGCCGAGGTGAGGACCGGCCAGCCGGTCGAGATCTCGATCGACGGCCTGCCCGGCGTCACCGTGAAGGGCAAGGTGGACAGCCTCGCCCCGGCGAGCGGCCTGGAATTCGCGCTGCTGCCGCCGGACAACGCCACCGGCAACTTCACCAAGATAGTGCAGCGCATCCCGGTGAAGATCGCGCTCGAGATCGACCCCGCTCTGGTAGGCCGCCTGCGTCCCGGCATGTCGGCCGAGCCGGTCATCGACACCAAGCCCGCCGCCGCAAGCACCAAAGTCGCGAGCAACTAATCCCTCCCAGGGGGAAGCGCCATGTCCATCGCCGAAATCTTCGATTCCATTCCCGAGCGCCGGCCGCTCGCTGTCGCGCCGGTCCGGAAGATGGAGGCAGCGCCGGCGGCGCCCGCCAACCAGAACAGCGACCAGGTTTCGCTGAAGACCTGGATCGCGGTGATCGGCGCGGCGCTTGGCGCCTTCCTGGCGGTCCTCAACATCCAGATCGTCAATTCCTCGCTGGCCGACATCCAGGGCGCGATCGGCGCCGGCATCGATGACGGCGGCTGGGTCTCGACCTCTTATCTCGTTACCGAGATCATCGTGATTCCCTTGAGCGGCTGGCTGGCCGGCGTGTTCTCGATGCGGATCTACCTGCTGGCCAGCACGGTACTGTTCCTGGCCTTCTCGGTGGCCTGTGCCTTCGCCGGCAATCTGACAGAGATGATCATCCTGCGCGCCTTCCAGGGCTTCAGCGGCGGCGCGCTCATTCCGCTGGCTTTCACCATCATCGTCACCATGCTGCCGCGCGCGAAGCAGCCGGTCGGTCTCGCGCTGTTCGCACTTTCCGCCACCTTCGCGCCGGCGATCGGCCCGACCATCGGCGGCTATCTCAACGAGAACTACGGCTGGGAATACATCTTCTATGTGAACCTGGTCCCCGGCCTGATCATGCTCGGCATGCTGGCCTATGCGCTGCCGAAATCGAAGCTGCAGCTCGGCCGGCTGAAACAGGGCGACTGGCTCGGCATCGTCGCGATGGCGATCGGCCTGGGCGCGCTGCAGACCTTCCTCGAGGAAGGCAACAAGGACGACTGGTTCGGGTCCGAGCTCATCACTGGCCTCGCCGTGACCGCGGCGATTGCGCTCACTGCCTTCATCGTCATCGAGCTCACGGTGCAGCGCCCGCTCTTGAACCTGAAGCTGCTGCTGCGCCGCAACTTCGCCCTCGGCACGGTCTCAAACATCCTGCTGGGCGCCGCGCTCTACGGCTCGTCCTTCGTGCTGCCGCTTTATCTCTCCCAGGTGCAGGGCTACAACGCCGAGCAGATCGGCGAGGTGCTGGCCTGGACCGGCATCCCGCAGCTGATCCTGATCCCGCTCGTCCCTCGGCTGATGAAGTCGGTGGACACGCGGATCCTGATCGGCCTCGGCTTCACCTTGTTTGCCGTCAGCAACTTCATGAACATCTACTTGACCGCCGACTATTCCGGCCCGCAGCTCTTATGGCCGAACATCGTGCGCGCGATCGGCCAGGCGATGGTGATGACGCCGCTCTCGGCGGTGGCGGCCGCCGGCATCGAGGCAGAGAATGCCGGCTCGGCCTCGGGTCTCTTCAACATGACCCGCAATCTCGGCGGCGCCATCGGCATCGCGCTGCTGCAGACCATCCTCACCAAGCGCGAGCAGTTTCATTCCAACGTGATCACGCAGAACGTCTCACAGTTCAACGAGGCGACCCGCCAGCGGATCGGCGAGCTCACCCGCTACTTCCTGACCCACGGCATCTCCGACCCCGTCACCGCCCAGCACCAGGCCATCGTCGCGATCGGCCGCAGCGTGCGGCGCCAGGCCACGATCATGGCCTACAGCGACGCCTTCGTGCTGATGGGTTTCGCGCTGGTGGTTGCCCTCGGCCTCGGCCTGCTGCTGAAGAAGGCGGCCGGCGCCAACGGCGCCGGCGCGCATTGACCAGAGCCGGCGCAACCTCCGCGACCCGCACCGGTTCACTTCCCATGCCGGATGCAGAACCGAAAACACTGAAGGCCCTCAACAGGCAGATCTCTGCCGCGAATCCCCTGGTACCCGGCGCCGATCGCGCGGTCCTGGGCGAGGGCGCGGAGGGCGCTGCGATCGCCTTTGTCGGCGAGCAGCCCGGCGACCAGGAGGACCTTGCCGGCCGACCCTTCGTCGGTCCGGCCGGCAAGCTGCTCGACCAGGCCATGGCGGAAGCCGGCATCGATCGAAGCTCGGTCTACGTCACCAACGCGGTCAAACATTTCAAATTCGAGCAACGCGGCAAGCGCCGCATCCACCAGAAGCCAACCATGGGCGAGGTGAAGCGCTATCGCTGGTGGCTGATGAAGGAACTCGACCTCGTGCACCCGAAGCTGATCGTGGCGCTGGGCGGTACCGCCGCAGCGGCGCTCACCGGCAAGGCGGTGTCGGTGACCAAGGCGCGCGGCAAGGCCAGCTTCGAGAACCGCCCCGGCTACATCACCGTGCATCCCAGCTACCTGCTGCGGATCCCGGACGAAGCCGACAAGCAGCGGGCCTACAAGGACTTCGTCGCTGATCTGAAGAAGATCCGCGCCCTCGCCGCGTGAGCGAAACTAAGCCGCGCGCTCGCCGGCTTTCTGCTTCGCGGCGGTGACGAGGTCGGCCCAGCGCTGGGTGACGACCCGGCAGAAGTCGTTGGCGCGGCGGCCGTATTTCTCGAACTCGTCCTTGGCCCGGGTCACGGTCTCGGCGGCGCCGGCTTCGCCGAGCTTGTTCTGCAGCACATGGCCGAAATTGCTGACCCAGTCCCGGGCAAGGTCCATCGAGACTTCCCAATGGCACTGGAAGCCATAGGCGGTCTTGCCGAAGCGGAAAGCCTGGTTGGCGCAGGTCTCGCCGGTCATCAGCCGCACGCCGCCCTCCGGCAGGCCGAAGGTGTCCTCATGCCATTGCATGATGCGCTGGCGCGGGGCGAGGCCGGCCAGCAGCGGGTCGTCGCGGCCTTCGGGCGTGATCTCGATCGGCAGGAAGCCGAACTCGAAGGTATCGTTGACCCGCACCTTCTCGCCGAAGGCCCGCGCCATCAGCTGGCCGCCCAGGCACATGCCGAGCAGCGGCTTGCTCTGCGCGTGGAAGGCACGCAGCAGGTCCAGCATCGGCAGGAAGGCGGGGAAACGCGCGTCGTCATGCGCATGCTGCGGTCCGCCGAGGATCACCGCGCCGTCGAAGCCTTCGGGCGAGGCCGGCAGCGTGTCGCCGTGATGCGGCAGCAGGGTGGTGAGCTTGGCCCCCGCCGCCTGCAGATAATCGCCCAGCAGCGAGATCGGCGAGTTCATGTCGTTCTGAAGTACCAGGACCTGCATCGGCTCCATCCCCCGCGCGGGCTTGCCCGCGCATCGTCTCTCCCGCGATGGCGGGAAATATGCGGCGATCGCCCGCCGGAATCAACCGGCCGCCGAACGGCCTAGATCGTCGGCAGCAGCGCGCCGACCAGCTGCACGGCGCTCATCAGCGGCACCAGCGCCGCGATTTCCCGCGCCCGCGCCGGCGCGGCGGCCGGCGTATCGCCCGGGATGGTGTAGCGTTTCACCATCTCCGCCATCGACCAGTGCAGCACCCGCAAGGTTTCCACCGTGTCGAGGTTGCGCGTGTCCAGCACATGCAGGACCTTCTCCAGCGGCGCCTCCAGCCCGAGCCGCCGCAGAAGATGCGTCCGCTTCTCCACCAGCCGCACCGCCGCGACCAGGATCGCGATTGCCTCGTTCCGCCAAAGCCGCAGCCGCGCGGAAAGGCCCGGGCGCCAGGCGAAGTCGGCGATCGATCGGCGGGTGGAGGGCGAGAGCTGCTCGACCAGGCCCGGCTGGAAGCCGAAGAAGCTGAGGGTCGTGGCCTTCTTCGCCTGGCCGAAGGCGCCGCGCGGCACGCCAGCCTCTTCGAGGATGCGGCGCGCGATCGGCCGGTCGTAATCGCCGCCGACCGAGTAGGGGGTCATCTCCTTGCTGTTGGAGATCGCGACCACGTCGCGGTGCTGGAGCGCACCGACATAGGGCAAGGGCAGGTGGATGAAATCCATGCGGCGGCGGTATTCGCCGAGCGAGCCGCCGTCGAGGTCGCCGCGCTTGATCACCGCGCTCGGCACCTTCTGCTTCTCCCACATCGTGTCGCCGTGGCAGCCGGTGAACAGCACGCGCTGCCCGATCTGCGGCGTGAAGGCGAGATAGTTGACGTCGGAGCCCTCCAGCCCATGGCAGAAGAACTCGGCCTCGGGCGTCTCCAGCTCTTCCTGCTGCAGATAGAAGCGGCGGTCGGTGACGGTGATCGCCATGTCGAGCGCTTTTGCAATCGGCTCGCCGCTGTCGGAATCGACGATGCCGAAGGCGCGCCGCGCATGGCCATGGGTGACCGCCTCGCGGCAGCCCGCCTCGCGCGCCAGGGCCGCGCAGGCCGGCGAGTCATAGCCCTGCGAGATCGTCGCCAGCGGCCGGTAGGGATGGGGCCGGGCGGGATCGCGGGCATTGTCGAGCGTGGCTTCGACCACCCGCGCGAGATGGGCGCGGTAATCGGCGAAAGCGGCGAAACCCGGTGCCTGGGGTTTCCGCCGCACGGCGATCTCGAGGTCCGGACCGACCGCCAGGTTCTCGAAATAGTAACCGCGGATCTCCCTGGCGCGCAGCGAAGGGAAGCGGATCGGCGAATGCTCCAGCCCGCCGAGGATATCGAAGAAGACGCGGTGATAGTCGAGGAAGGCGGGATCCAGCGCATCGCCGCGATGGGCCAGCAGGAAGGGCAGGGAATTGCTGACGAAGAGCTTCGCGCCGTCGTGGCAGGTGAAGACCGATTCCAGCGTGTGGCTGGGCGGCACGATGGTCCAGCCTGCTGCGCCGAGGACGCCACCGCTGCCGAAGGCATCCGCCTTCTCGGCGAAATCCATCGCGGCGAGCGAGCCGGGCCAGGCGCCCTCGAAGAATGCATGGTCTGAGCGGCAGACGCTGCCGCCGCAGATCAGCCGATGCCGTTCCGGCCGGCCGTCGATTTCCAGCAACCATGCCAGCGGCGGCAAGGCCTCGCTGACTTGCGCATTGAGCTTCAAGTCACTCTCCCCGGCGCGCCCCCGCGCGCATGGTGAGAATTCTATCCGAGGTTCCGTTGCGGACAAAGTGCCGCGCGCACAGTGTTGTGTGCGAATTTCTTCTGGCTCAATGCGCGAGATGCCGCCTTGGCCAATAGCGGCGCACCAAGCCGCCGCGCTGTCCGAACGCCAGGGAAGCCAGATAGAGGAAGCCCGCGACCAGCACGATCGCCGGCCCCGAGGGCGTGTTGAGATGATAGGAGAGGACCAGCCCGAGCAGCGACGACGCCATGGCGATTCCGCTGGTGGTGAGGATCAAGCCCCCCACACTGCCGGCCCAGAGCCGCGCCGCCGCGGCCGGCAGCAGCAGCAGGCCGACCGACATCAAAGTGCCGAGCGCCTGCATGCCCGCGACCAGGTTGATCACCACCAGCACCAGGAAGACGAGATGCGCGATTGCGCCCGGCCCTGCCGCCCGACCCCCGGCGGCGACGCGCAGGAAGCCGGGATCGAAACACTCCACCACCAGCGGCCGGTAGATCACCGCGAAGGCGATCAGGGTCAGCGTGGCGGCGCCGGCGACCAGCAGCAGCGACTTGTCATCGACGCCGAGCAGGGAGCCGAACAGGATATGCAGCAGATCGACGTTGCTGCCATGGAGCGAGATGATCAGCACGCCGCTGGAGATTGAGATCAGGTAGAAGCCGGCGAGGCTCGCATCCTCTTTCAGCGGGGTCACCCGGCTGACCAGGCCCGCCAGCAGCGCCACCAGCAGGCTGGCGGCCAGCCCGCCCAAGGCCATTGGCCAGAGCGCGAGGCCGAACAGCATGAAGCCGACCGCGACGCCGGGCAGCACTGCATGGCTCATCGCGTCGCCCATCAGGCTCATCCGCCGCAACACCAGGAAGGAGCCGATCGGCCCGGCCGAAAGCGAGATCGCGATACAGGCGATCAGCGCCCGCCGCATGAAGGTGAACTCGGCAAACGGCGCGATCAGGAGATCGTGGAGCATGGAAAGGTCAGGCCGGCACTTCGCAGACTGGCGCATTCTCCAGCCAGCCTTCGGCGAGGTCGCGGGCGCGCGCCAGGTTGGCGTCATCCAGCACCTCCGCGGTCGCGCCCCAGGCGATCGGCTCGCGCGCGATCAGCAGCGCTTCCGGAAACGCCCGGCGCGCCATGTCGAGATCATGGATCGCGGCGACCACCGTGCGCCCTTCATGCGACCAGCCGACGATCAGCTTGAGCAGGTCCTCGGTGGTGCGCTGGTCGATTGCGTTGAAGGGTTCGTCCAGCAGGATGATCGGCGCATCCTCGACGATCAGCCGCGCGAACAGCAGCCGCTGGAACTGGCCGACCGAAAGCGCTTCGATCGGGCGAAGCTCCAGTCCCTGCAGCCCGACCGCGGCCAGCGCTGAGAGACTCTGCCGGCGATGCGCGCCGGTCAGGCGCCCGAAGGCGCCGCTGCGCCGCCAATGCCCGAGATCGGCGACGTCGAGAACCTTGAGCGGAAAGCCGCGATCGACCTCGACCACCTGCGGCAGATAGGCGATGGCGCGCTTGCGATCGGCGGCGATGTCAACATGGCCGGAGGCGATCGGCGCCAGGCCGACGATCGCTTTCAACAGTGAGCTCTTGCCGCCGCCATTGGGACCGCAGAGCGCAGTCAGGCTGCCTTCGCTGAAATCGCCGGTCAGGTGATGGACCGCCGGATGCCGGTTATAGGCGACGGTGAGATTGCAGACCGAAATCGCCGCCCGGCCTTGCGTCCCGACATGCAGCGGTTCGCGATGGACATGCTGGTGGGCGACGTTCATCGCGTCAGAGCGCCCATTGCACGGCGACCCAGAGCAGCAAGGCGGCCAGGATTGCGCCGGCCAGCCGCATCGGCATGCTGGCGGAAAGCAGGGTCTTCGGGCTGGTCATGGTCTCGGGCATGGCGGAAATCCGGTCTTTGATCCGTTATAACATAACAAACCAGCCCCAGCTGGCAAGCCCGGATCCGGCCGGCTTCAGATCCCGCAGGCGGCAATCGGGGGCAGGGTGACCGGGGTCACGGCCGGGCCGGGGACGGGCGGCAATTGCGCCAGGAAATCCAGCATCGCGCGCTCGGCTTCCGGCGTCTGCACGTCGTTGTGCCCGGCGCCCTCGACGGTAAGCCAGGTCTTAGGTTCAGACGCGGCTTCGAACAACGCACGCCCCAATGCGTGCGGGATCAGCGAGTCACCGGCGCCATGGAAGACGAACAGCGGTGCCTTGTTCGATCCGATCTTCGCCAGGGAGTCGAAACGATCGCGCACCAGCCAGCGCGCCGGGATATAGGGCAGCTGGATTGCCGCGACCTCGGCGATGGAGGTATAGGGCGAGCGCAGGATCAGCGCATGGACCCGATGCTCGGCCGCGAGCTGCACGGCGACCCCGGTGCCGAGCGATTCACCGAACAGCACGATGCTGGAATCCGGGATGCCCTGCGCCTTCAGGAAGGCCAGGGCCGCGCGCCCGTCGGCGACCAGGCCGGCCTCGCGTGGCGATCCCGGATTGCCGCCATAGCCGCGATACTCGAGCGCCAGCAGGCCGTAGCCCGCCTCGATCAGGAATTTCGCGAAGGGCAAGTGATTGCCGATATCGCCGGCATTGCCATGGAAAAACACCACCGTCGGCAAGTCGGCGCGCGCAGAGCGGAAATACCAGGAGCGGAGGTCGAGCCCATCCTCGGTCTTCAGGCAGACGATCTCGCGCTTGGGCAGGAGCGTCGGATCGTTCAGCATCGGCGCGCCGTCGCTCCGGTGATAGAGCATCGTATCCTGCATAAACCAGAGGATGCCGACCACCATCGCATAGACGATGACGGCGCCTTTCAGAGCCTTGAAGATGAAACGTCCGAGCTTGCGCATGTGTGCTCAAAAAGCCTTGTCCCAGGCGGCTTTCAGCACTTTAGCCCAAAGGGAAACCGCCGGGCCAGAGGCCCGCCCCGACTTGTCCCAAAGGGAAACCGCCGGGCCAGAGGCCCGGCGGTCAAGCTTCCGCGGAGGAGAGCCGCAGAAGAAAGCTATCGGCCGTAGCGGTAGAGCTCGGTGCCGTGTTCCTCGAGCCATTCGCGGGCGATGTTGATCGAGCGCGGCGAGAGCTCGCGGCAGAGCTTCCAGAACTTCGGCCCGTGGTTCATCTCCTTGAGATGCGCGACCTCATGGGCGACCACATAGTCGAGGACGTATTTCGGCGCGAACACCAGGCGCCAGGAAAAGGCGAGCTCGCCCTCGTCGGTGCAGGAGCCCCAGCGGCTCTTGGTGTCGCGGATCGAGATCTTGGTGATCTTCTTGCCGATCGCCGCGGCCTTGTCGCGGGCGCGCGTCTCGATCTCGCGCTTGGCCTCGCTCTTCAGCCATTCATGCACGCGGCGCGGCAGATGCTCCTCGTAGCCGGCGACGTGGATCTCGCCCTCTTCGCACCAGACGACGCCGCGCGCGGTCGGGCGATGACGGATGCGATGGTTCTCGCCGAGGAAGGGAACGACGGCGCCGTGGCGGAACGGAATCGGCTCCGCCAGCTGGTCCAGGCGCTCGGCGATCCAGTCCTTGTTGCTTAACGCAAATTTCTTGCCTTCTTGTCGCGAAGTGCGTTTCGGCAGGACGATAACGACGCTCGCTTTACCATAGTCGAGACGCATGATGATGCGGCGCGCGCGGCGGTTCTCGCGGAACACCAGCGGCACTTTGCGCTCATCGAAATTGAGCATCGTCATGTCGGAAATTTCGCCGATCCGGCGCCGTGCGGGCGCACGCTTTCCGGCGCTTTTTCCAGCGCCGCGATTTTCAGATTCTTTCCGCTTTTTCAGTGCGTTCGGCATTTCCGCAGCAGGCTGGATCAGGGTCGGCTGCGGCTAGTCTAACCCCCTTCGCGCGGGGCGCAATCACTTACGCCTTTTTTCCATGCATAGCTAACCCGCGCGTCGCGCCGCCCGCCGCTCCGCAGAAATAAGGGCCTGTTTTCGCTCAATTCCCCAGGCATAGCCGCCGAGCGTACCGTTATTACGCAAAACACGGTGACAGGGGATGGCCAGGGCGACCGGATTTGTGGCGCAGGCATTGCCGACGGCCCGCGAGGCGGAAGGCTGGCCGATGGCCTCGGCGATCTCGGCATAGGACCGGGTTTCGCCGGTCGGGATTCGGAGCAGCTCCTCGTAAACCCGGCGCTGGAACGCCGTCACCTGGATGTCGAGCGGCAGGTCCTCGCGCGGTTTCGCGCCGTCGATCCGGCGCAACAATTCGGTCACGTAGCTGCCCAGCGCCGCGTCGTCGCGCTCGATCGATTCCGCTTCCGGAAATTCGCTGGTGAGATCCTCGAGCAGCGCGCGGTCGGCGGTGCCGAGCTCGACCCGGCAGAGCCCGCGCTCGGTCGCCGCGACCAGCAGCTTGCCGAGACCGCAAGCCGAGATCGCGTAGAAGATCGAGGCACCCTTGCCGCCCTTGGCATAGCTCGCCGGCGTCATGCCGAGTGCCGTCATCGCGCGTTCATAAACCCTGCTCGATGAGCCGTAGCCCGCTTCGAACGTGGCCGCCGCGACCCCGTCGCCGCGCTTCAAGCCGCGTTTCAACTGCTTCATCCGCAGCGCATCGTCGTATTGCCGTGGACTGACTCCCAGCGCCTGCTTGAACTGGCGCTGCAGATGCCAGGGCGAGACCCCGCAATGCCGCGCCAATTCCTCCAGGGTCACCGGGCCTTCGGCTTCCTCGGCGACGCGATTCTCTATATATGCGGCGGCCCGGCGCGCGACGGCGGCGGCGCTGGCGGCTGCATTGTTGGCGCCATTCGGCGTGGCGAGCGCGGTCTGCATGGGGCGTTTCCCTCTCGGACTTTTGGCGGGCTTTTTCATCTGCATTTCCAGCATCTGCCGCGAGAGATAAGCCCTGCCGCGCGCATCCTCTATCCGATGCTTGCGGGTCCGGGTTCGGACACTAGGACAGACTCCCTGCCACTAATTCCATGTTGAAAACCCAGTGATATCCACAACATTTGGAGTCGACCCTCTTGCCTATCAGGATATTGTGGAGTGAAATCTCCCGGACACAATATCCTGATGCAGCAATCCGGGCAGTGAGGCTAAAACATGGAATGGACCGAGCAAAGGATTGAAGTACTGCGGAAACTCTGGGGTCAGGGGCAGACCGCCAGCCAGATCGCGGCGATCCTGGGTGGGATCACCCGGAACGCGGTGATCGGCAAGGCGCACCGCCTCGGCCTCACCGGCCGGCCCTCGCCGATCAAGCGCGAAGCCGGTGCCTCGCCGCAGCCGCGCCGCCGTGCGGCGGCCCCGCAGGCGCGCCGCATGCCCGGCGCCGGCCAGCCCGGCACCGTCCATGGCCAGCCGCTGCCGCAGACTCATGCATCCCAGGCCCAACATGCCCCGGCGCAGCGCGCCGAAGCGCATGATTCGGTGACCCGGGAAGCGCCTCCGCCGCCGGCGCCGAAGACTTCGACGAGGGTCGCCGCCCATGCCGGCAGCAAGACCTGCTCCTGGCCGATGGGCGACCCGAAGCAGCCGGGCTTCCACTTCTGCGGCGAGCCTGCCGAAGCCGGCAAGCCCTATTGCGCGCATCACTGCCACGTCGCCTATCACAAGAAGTCGGAAGCAGCCTGATTCTCCGGGTTGCAACAAACTCCGGCCGGACGCACCTTCGTCCGGCCGGTTTTGTTTTGGCGCTGCTCTGCCTCTTGAGTTTCGGGGTCCAGGCCGAAGACAGTCTCCGCAGCATCACCGTCGATCAAACCGAGCGCCGCTATGTGCTGCACGTGCCGCGCAGTGTGAAAGCGCCGGCGGCCCTGGTGATCGTGCTGCATGGCGGCGGCGGCTCGGCGAAGAGCGCCATCGACCAGACCGGCTTCGACGCGGAAGCCGACCAGCGCGGCTTCGTCGTCGCCTATCCCGAGGGCACCGCGCGCAGCCGCTTCCATACCTGGAATGCCGGCGCCTGCTGCGGCGTGGCGGTCGAGCGGGGCGTGGACGACGTCGGCTTCATCCGCGCCATGGTAGCCGAGATCGGCGCCACCACCCCGCTCGACCCGAAGCGCATCTACGCGACCGGCCTCTCCAATGGCGGCATGATGGCCTATCGCCTCGGCTGCGAGGCGAGCGACCTGGTCGCGGCGATCGCGCCGGTTTCCGCCGTCGTGATGGTGGCGCCCTGCGAGCCGAGCTTCCCGGTCTCGGTGCTGCACATCCACGGCACCGCCGACCGCAACGTGCCGATCGAGGGCGGCGTCGGCGCAAAGTCGATCGTCAAGATTCCCTACCCGCCGGTCGAGCGCTCGGTGGCATTTTGGGCCGGCTATGACGATTGCCGCAACGACCCGATCGTGAGCTCGCCGGCGCCCGACGTCACCTTGCGCTCCTATCCGCTCTGCAGCCTCGGGATCGCGGTCGACTACTACGTGATCCAAGGCGGCAGCCATGCCTGGCCGGGCGGCAAGCGCCTGGCGAAATTCCTGGACGAGCCCTCGCAGGCGATCGCCGCGACGCCGCTCATCTGGCGATTCTTCGCCGCGCACCCGAAGCCCTAGTTGCGGCATGCCGTCGCCTTCGTCTGGCTGGAGCGGCAGGACGGCGAGCGGATCGGCGTCTACACGGATGTCACGTGCTTCGTCCGGCAGCGCGGCGGTTTCTCGTAAGCCCCGAAGCCCCAGCTTCTTCACCGCCTATGACTTCGATCAAGGCGCGCCGGGTCTCGCTGGCGGATGCTCGCGGGCTCAAGCGAGGATCGGGCATGTTCGAGGTCAGGATTCACGGGCGCGGCGGCCAGGGGGTGGTGACGGCGGCGGAGATGCTGTCCATCGCCGGATTCCTCGAGGGCCGCCATGCCCAGGCCTTCCCGAGCTTCGGCTCGGAGCGCACGGGCGCCCCGGTCATGGCCTTCTGCCGGATCGACGACAAGCCGATCCGGGTGCGCGAGCCGGTGATGACGCCCAACGCGCTGATCATCCAGGACCCGACCCTGCTGCACCAGGTCAATCTGTTCCAGGGCCTGAAGCCGGACGGCTATGTGCTGGTCAATTCCGGCCGCAGCGCCGCGGCGCTGGGGCTGGACGCGCTCGGCCAGCGCCAGGGGCGCCTGCTGACAGTGCCGGCGAGCGAGCTCGCGCTGAAGCATGTCGGCCGCGCCCTGCCGAATGCCGCCCTGCTCGGCGGCCTCGCCGCCTTTTCCGGCCTGGTCCACCTCGCCTCGGTCAAGTCCGCCATCGCCGAGAAGTTCTCCGGCGCGGTGGCCGCGGCCAACATCGCCGCCGCCGAGGCCGCGCATGACTGGGTGCTGGCCGAGATGAAAGAGGTGGCGTGATGCTGAAGCAGATCGAGGGCTCCCGCGCCGTCGCCGAGACCGTCGCCTTGTGCCGGCCGGAAGTGGTCTGCGCCTATCCGATCAGCCCGCAGACCCACATCGTCGAGGCGGTCGGCGAGCTGGTGAAGAGCGGCGCGCTCCAGCCTTGCGAATACATCAACGTCGAAAGCGAGTTCGCGGCAATGTCGGTCGCGATCGGCGCCAGCGCCGCGGGTGCGCGGGCCTATACCGCGACCGCCAGCCAGGGCCTCCTCTTCATGGTGGAGGCGATCTACAACGCTTCGGGCCTCGGCCTGCCGATCGTCATGACCGTGGCCAACCGGGCGATCGGCGCGCCGATCAACATCTGGAACGACCACAGCGACGCGCTCTCGCAAAGGGACAGCGGCTGGATCCAGCTCTTCGCCGAGACCAACCAGGAGGCGGCGGACCTGCATATCCAGGCCTTCCGCCTGGCCGAGGAACTGTCCTTGCCGGTGATGGTCTGCATGGATGGCTTCATCCTCACCCATGCCTATGAGCAGGTCGATCTGCCGACCCAGGCTGAAGTCGATGCCTTCCTGCCGCGCTACGAGCCGCGCCAGCTGCTCGATCCCGCCGATCCCGTCACCATCGGCGCCATGGTCGGGCCGGAAGCCTTCACCGAAGTGCGCTATCTCGCGCATTACCGGCAAGAGGAGGCGCTTGAGCTGATCCCCGACATCACCGCGGAATTCGCCGCCGCCTTCGGCCGCGATTCCGGCGGCCTGATCCGGCCCTACCGCCTGGAGGATGCCGAGACCGTGGTCATCGCGCTGGGCTCGGTCTTGGGCACGATCAAGGACGTGATCGACGAGATGCGCGAGGCGGGCGTGAAGATCGGCGTGCTCGGCATCGTCAGCTACCGCCCCTTCCCGGCGGAGGCGATCCGCAACGCGCTGCGCCATGTGAAGCGCTGGGTGGTGGTGGAGAAGGCGCTGGCGGTCGGCATGGGCGGCGTGGTCTCGACCGATGTGCGGATGGCGCTCGACCCCGCGCTGCACCAGGTCGGCACCGCGGCGATCGCCGGTCTCGGCGGCCGCGCCATCACCAAGGATTCGCTGCGCCGCCTGTTCGACACCGTGGTCGACGGCATCGCCGAGCCGCTGCATTTCCTCGACCTCAACCTCCCCGTGGTGAAGCACGAGCTCGAGCGGATGGGCAATCTGCGCCGCTCCGGCCCGATCGCGGAGAATCTCTTAAAGCATCTGGGCGCGGTCGCCGCCCGGATCGCCTGAACTCGGATCGCCTGAGGACCGCGCCATGGCCTACACGCCCGTCAAGTTCTACCAGACCGGCACCCACACGATCGGCAACCGCCTGCTGCCGGCCGAGACGCGCACCGTGCAGTCGGAGCCGGACCGCGCCAACGCGCTCTCCTGCGGGCATCGCGCCTGCCAGGGTTGCGGCGAGGCGCTCGGCGCGCGCTATGCGGTCGATGCCGCGATGCGCGCCGCGGGGCGCGACCTCATCGCCGCCAACGCGACCGGCTGCTTGGAAGTCTTCTCGACGCCTTATCCCGAGACCTCCTGGCAGATTCCCTGGATCCATTCGCTGTTCGGCAACGCGCCGGCGGTCGCCACCGGCCTCGCCGCGGCGATGAAGGCGAAGGGCAAGTCGACGCGGGTGATCGCCCAGGGCGGCGACGGCGGCACCACCGATATCGGCTTCGGCTGCCTCTCCGGGATGTTCGAGCGCAACGACGATGTGCTCTACATCTGCTACGACAACGAGGCCTATATGAACACCGGCGTGCAGCGTTCCTCGGCGACGCCGCCGGCCGCGCGCACCGCGACCACGCCGGCGATCGGCCAGCAGCCGGGCAATGTGTTCGGCCAAGGCAAGGACGTGCCGCGCATCGCGCTGGCCCATGAGATCCCCTATGTCGCCACCGCGACCGTCGCCAATCTGCACGACCTTGAGGCCAAGGTGACCCATGCGATGTCGCTCACCGGCGCCCGCTACATCCATGTCCTGGTGCCCTGTCCGCTCGGCTGGGGCACGGCTTCGCACGACACCATCAAGATCGCGCGCTTGGCGGTCGAGACCGGCCTGTTCCCGGTCTTCGCCGGCGGGCGGGGCGAGGTGACGGAGGTGCTGAAGATCCGGGCCCGGCGTCCGGTCGAGGAGTATCTGAAGCCGCAGAAGCGCTTCGCGCATCTCTTCAAGGACGAAACCGGTGCCCCCACGATCGCGCGGCTGCAGGCGATCGCCGACCGCAACATCGCGCGCTACGGCCTGATCGATCCCGCGGCCGAGGTCTGAGATGGAAAACAAGCCCTTCGCCATCACCCTCGACGTCGGCTCCAGCCGCGCCAACCATACCGGCAGCTGGCGCAGCGAGCGCCCGGTCTATGCCGATCACCTGCCGCCCTGCAACGCCGCCTGCCCGGCCGGCGAGGATATCCAGGGCTGGCTCTACCTTGCCGAGGAAGGCCGCTACCGCGAGGCCTTCGAGAAGCTGACGCTCGACAACCCGATGCCGGCGGTGATGGGCCGGGTCTGCTACCACCCCTGCGAGACCGCCTGCAATCGCGGTAAGCTCGACACCGCCGTCGGCATCAACGCGGTCGAGCGTTTCCTCGGCGACGAGGCGATCCGCCAGGGCTGGCGCTTTCAGAAGCAGGCAGCGGCGAGCGGCAAGCGCGTGCTGATCGTCGGCGCCGGACCCTCCGGGCTTTCCGCCGCCTATCATCTGGCGCGGCGCGGCCATGCCGTGACCATCCGCGAGGCCGGGCCGATGGCCGGCGGCATGATGCGTTTCGGCATCCCGAAATATCGCCTGCCGCGCGACATCCTCGACGCCGAGATCGCGCGCATCCTCGATCTCGGCGTGACCCTCGAGCTCAACGCCAAGATCGACGACATCAAGGCGGCGATGCAGGGCTTCGACGCGACCTTCCTCGCGATCGGCGCGCAGCTCGCCAAGCGCGCCTATGTGCCGGCGGCCGAGGGCGCGCGCATCCTCGATGCCGTCTCGGTGCTGCGCTCCATGGAAGGCGCCGAGGCGCCGAAGCTCGGCCGCCGCGTGGTGATCTATGGCGGCGGCAACACCGCGCTCGACGTCGCGCGCACCGCGCGCCGCCTTGGCGCCGAGGAGGCACTGATCGTCTACCGCCGCACCCGCGACCGCATGCCGGCCCATGACTTCGAGGTCGAGGAGGCGCTGGACGAGGGCGTCATGATGAAATGGCTCTCGACCATCAAGCATATGGAGGACGGCAAGATCACGGTCGAGCGGATGGCGCTCGACGAGAAAGGCTTCCCCCAGCCGACCGGCACCTTGGAGACGCTCGAGGCCGACAGCCTGGTCCTGGCGCTCGGCCAGGATGTCGATCTCGGCCTGATCAAGGATGTGCCCGGGCTGATTTCCGAGAACGGCGGTATCGACGTCGATCCCGGCATGATGACGAAGCTGCCGGGCCTGTTTGCCGGCGGCGATGCCGTGCCGGCCGAGCGCACCGTCACCGTCGCCATGGGCCATGGCAAGAAGGCGGCCGCCAACATCGACGCCTGGCTTGCCGGCAAGATCTATGAGCCGGCACCGAAACACGGCGAAGCTGCCTTCGCCAGGCTGAACACCTGGTACTACACCGACGCGCCGCACCAGGTTCGCGCCAAGCTGGACGCCGCGCGGCGGGTCGATGGCTTTGCCGAGGTGGTGCAGGGGCTCGATGCCGAGACCGCCTTGTTCGAGGCCCGGCGCTGCCTCTCCTGCGGCAACTGCTTCGAATGCGACAACTGCTACGGCGTCTGCCCGGACAACGCGATCATCAAGCTGGGTGCCGGGAATCGCTACCGCATCGACACCGATTTCTGCAAAGGCTGCGGCCTCTGCGCCGCCGAATGCCCCTGCGGCGCGATCGACATGGTCCCGGAACAGATTTGAGCGGAACAAATCCGAGCGAATCGCCGGGCGCTTCGCTAGACTCTGCGCCATGGCCCGCATCCTCATCATCGGCAATGCCGGCGGCGGCAAGTCCGTGCTGGCCCGCAAGCTCGCGGCGAAGCGCGGCCTGCCTTATCGCGAGATCGATGCCATCACCTGGAAGCCGGGCTGGGAACCCTGTTCGCAAGCCGAATACGAAGCCGCGCATGCCAAGCTGGTCGCCGAGGAGAACTGGGTGATCGACGGCTTGGGCTGGACCGAATCCCTGCCGGCGCGCTTCGCCCGCGCGACCGAGATCATCCTCATCGACATGCCGCTGTGGATGCATTTCTGGCTGGCCGCCGAACGGCAGATCCAGTGGGCCCTGGGCAAGCTCGAGCACCCGGTCGGCGGCATCGCCGAGATGCCGACCACCCGCGGCATGTTCGAGACGCTCTGGGAGACCGACCGGGAGATGGCCCCGGTCTTCCGCCGCCTCACCGACGAAGCCGAGCGCGCCGGCAAGCCGGTCACCCGCATCGCCTCGGTCGAGGCACTGGACGCTTACGCCGCCGGTCTCTGATCCGCTCTATCCACTCGGCACTTTCCGGCCGCGTGAGCGGGGTGCTAGGTTGCGCCGCTACACCGATCCGATTGAATTCCCGAAAGGCTTCCCATGTCCCGCGAGTCCGCTGCTCGCAAGATCATCTTCGACACCGACCCCGGCCAGGATGACATGGCCGCGCTCCTGATGGCGCTCGCCTCGCCCCAGGAGCTGGAGGTGCTGGGCATCGTCGCCGTCGCCGGCAACGTACCGCTGCACCATACCGAGCGCAACGCGCGCCGGATCTGCGAGCTGGCCGGCCGCAGCGACGTGCCGGTCTTCGCCGGCAGCGACCAGCCGATGGGCCGCAAGCTGGTGACCGCCGAGCATGTCCATGGCAAGACCGGGCTCGACGGCCCCGACCTGCCGGAGCCGAAGACGCCGCTCAACAAGCAGCCCGGCGTCGACTTCCTGATCGAGACCCTGCGCGCCGCCGAGGACGACGAGATCACGCTGGTGACCCTTGGGCCGCTGACCGATGTCGGCCTGCTGCTGACCCGGGCGCCGGAGGTGAAGCCGAAGATCCGCGAGATCGTGATGATGGCCGGCGCCTATTTCGAGGTTGGCAACATCACGCCCGCCGCCGAGTTCAACGTCTATGTCGATCCGACCGCCGCCGACCTCGTCTTCAAGAGCGGCGTGCCCTTGACCGTGATGCCGCTCGACGTCACGCACCAGGTGCTGCTCATTCAGTCGCGCCTGGACAAGCTCGCCGGCCTCGGCAACCGCAGCGGCAAGGCGCTTGCCGAGGCGCTGACCTTCTCGCGCACCTTCGACGTCAACAAATACGGCACTGAAGGCGCGCCGCTGCACGACCCGACCACCATCGCCTATCTGCTGAAGCCCGAGCTGTTCGGCGGCCGCCACATCAACGTCGAGATCGAGACCCAGAGCGAGCTCACCCTCGGCATGACCGTCGCCGACTACTGGCGCGTCACCGACCGCCCTGCCAACGCCCGCTACATGCGCGAGGTCGACGTCGAGGGCTTCTTCGAGCTCCTGTTCGAGCGCGTGGCGCGCCTGCCCTGATGGCTCTCGGCGCTGGATCTTAAGCGCTCAGGCTGCATCAACCCCCACCCCAACCCGCCCCCATCTTGGGGGCGGGGGACGGACAAAGCCATCTGTTGCTGCAGCGCTCTTCATAGAGTCCTCCCCCCAAGAAGGGGGGAGGCTAGGTAGGGGGTTGATGCAGCCGTGATGCTGCACAAGATCGCGCCGGACTGTGATCCAGCGCGGCGCTGTGGCTTAAGCGGCCACCGCCTGCTTCCGCGCACTGAGGAACGCCGCCAGCGTGACCGGCTTGCGCCCCGCGAGCCGCTCGACGTCGCCGGTGACGACATCGAGCATGCCCTTGGCCGCCGTCTGCGCGATGCCGAGGATGGCCTCGACCACGAAATCGGGCAGGCCCGCCGCCTTCAACCCGCCGGCATATTGCTCGTCGGTGATGATCGCGGCCTCGACCGGCTTGCCGAACACCTGGCCGACCGTCGCGGCGGTCTCCGCCGGCGTCAGCGAGGCGCCGCCGGTCAGGTGATAGACCGAACCCTCATGGCCCGAGCCCAGCAGCAGGCCGGCCAGCGCCGCGGCGACATCGTCGCGGGCAAGGTTAGCCACCGGCGCCGGCCCGGTCGCGCCGAAATGCCCGGTCGCCAGGGCGTGCTGCAGCGCGCCCATGAACAGGTTCTCGAAATACATGCCCATGCGGGCGATGGTCCATTTCATGCCCGAGGCGAAGACCGCCTGCTCGGTCTCGAGATGCGACTGCATCAGGTCCTGGCCGGGCCGCGCCGCCACGGTCGAGACATAGACCAGGTGCTTCACCCCCGCCTCTTTCGCCGCCTTGATCGCCGCCTTGTGCTGCGGCGTGCGGATGCCGGGGCGGAGATCGGAGGTTGGGATGATCAGCAGGGTGTCGATGCCCTTGAAGGCGGCGGCCAGGCCGGCCGGCGCATCGAAATCGCCCGACCGCACGGCCATGCCCTTGGCCGCGAAAGCCGCCAGCTTCTCCGGCGTCCGGGTGACCGCCACGATCTCGCCGGGCTTGGCGCCGCGCGCCAGCAATTCGTTGAGCAGGCTGCCGCCGAGCTGGCCGCCCGCGCCGGTGATGCCGATCGTCATGGCTTGATTTCCTCTCTCATAATACCGATGTTACCGGTCGGTAACTGTCGGAAGTTACCGACCGGTAACGCTCGCGTCAACCGGAAAATATGGTGTAGGATTCCATCCCATGGCCCAGGCGAAAGCAGTCGAGTCGCGAGAGAGCGCGGAGAAGCGGCCGCGGGAGCGGATTCTCGCGACCGCGCGCGAGCTCTTCTATCGCGACGGCATCCGCGCGGTCGGCGTGGAGATGATCGCGGCCGAGGCCGGCACCAACAAGATGACGCTCTACCGCAACTTCGGCTCCAAGGAGGAGCTGATCGCCGAATACCTGCGCGGCGAGGTGAAGGCGGTGGAGCGGCATTGGGACGACCTGATCGCCCGCCATCCCGCCGATCCGAAGGCGCTGATCCTGGCCTGGCTGAAGGACATGGGCGCGCTGATGACCCGGCCGGAGAGCCGCGGCTGCCCGATGGTCAATGCCGCGGTTGAGCTGCCGGACCCGGATCATCCCGGCCGCAAGGTGATCGAGCAGCACAAGCTCGCGATCCGCGACCGCCTCGCCGCCGCCTGCCGCAAGGCCGGCCTCGCCCATCCCGAATTGCTGGCCGACCAGATCCACATGCTGGTCGAGGGTGCCGGCGTCTGCCTGCAAAGCGTCGGTCCCGACGGCCCCAGCCACCGCCTGGTGAAGATCGTCGAGAGCCTGCTGGAAGGCGCCGAGAAGACTCCGCGCAAGCGGTAACAGGCTCGACATCTCCACCTAAACGCCGTCATGCCAAGGCCAAGCCATGGCATGACGACCGCACTCATGTTCCGCGTCTAGAACAGACTCGCCTGCTGTGGCCGCGCCAGCGCCTTGGCCGGCTCCGGCGCTTCGCCGTCCTGCTTCTCGCCGCGGAGCACGATCTTCAGCGATCCGTCCGGCAGCGGACGCTGCAACTTCAAAGCCTCCGGCAAGGGCGCCGACATCCACTGATCGATCTCCGCGGCGTCGCGCAGGATCACGGGCATCGCCTTGGGGTGGATGGCGCCCACCTCGGCATTGGGCGCGGTGGTCAGGATGGCGAAGAGGTCGTTGGTGGTCTCGCCTTCCTTCACTTTGCGCACTGAAGTCCAGCGGGTCCAGATCCCGGCGAAGCAAGCCAAGGGTCGGCTCTCATCGAAGGCGAACCAGACCGTCGGCCGCTTGCCGTCCGGCAGCACCTCGTTCTCGGCGAAGCTGGTGAAGGGCACGACGCAGCGATGCTCGGGGATGAGCCAGCGCCGCCAATGCGCCGATTCGGTGTTGCGCACGTTGGTGACCCCGGAATCGCTCTTCTTGCCGACCAGCACCGAGGCGGGCGAGGGCATGCCCCAGCGCGCCATGCTGAGCTCGCGGCCGGCTTCGCGGTTGCGCACGATCGGCGCCGCGTAGTCGGGATAGATGCCGGGCAAGGGCGGCATGTTGCCGGTGCTGTCGGTCCACGCGCCTTCGGTGAGGGCGCGCACCAGCTGCCGGATCGCATCCTGGCTCTTGGTCAACGAATAGAGATTGCACATCCTCGCTTCGGTCTTTCCGGCTGCCGCCGCGCTGGCTAAACTGAGCACCCGCTTGTGCCACGCCGAACGCTCCCATGTCCAATCCGACGATTGCCCCGCAGCCTCTGCTTGCACGCCTGTTCCATGCGCCCGCCGCGTTGCTGCTGAGCGTCGGCGCGCTGCTCGGCTTCACCTTTCCCTTGGGCAAGCTCGCCGCCGCCGCCGGCATTCCGCCGCTGGTCTGGGCGACCCTGCTGTCGGGCGGCGGCGCCCTGGTGCTGGCCGTGGCGCTGCTGATGAAGCGGCAGGCGACGCGCCCGACCCCGCAGCTCATGCGCTACTTCGTGATCGTCGCCGTCGTCTCCTATGCCCTGCCGAATGTGCTGATCTTCACCGCGATCCCGCATCTCGGCAGCGCCTATGCCGCGATCGTGTTCACGCTCTCGCCGATGTTCACCGTGATCTTCTCCTTCCTGGCGCGGCTGCGGGCGCCGCGGCGCCTGGAATTCGCCGGCATCGTCATCGGCTTCATCGGCACGCTGCTGGTCGCCTCGGGGCGCGGCGAGGTCGGCCGCCCGGTCGAATGGTTCTGGGTGGCGCTGGTCGCCCTGGTTCCGGTCAGCCTGGCGCTGGGCAACGTCTATCGCACCATCGACCTGCCGCGGGGCGCGCCCACCCTGGTCCTCGCGGTCGGCAGCAACGCGGTCGCCGCCCTGCTGCTGCTTTTGCTTTGCGGCCTGACCGGCCAGCTCGGCGACTTCGCCCGCCTGGCGACGGTGCCGGGCCTGGTCGCCCTGCAGATCGCCGCCACCGCCGCCATGCTGGCGCTGTTCTTCCAGCTGCAGGTGGTGGGCGGTCCGGTGACCTTGAGCCAGATCGGCACGGTCGCGGCCGGCGTCGGCGTGCTGGCCGGGACCATCGGCCTCGGCGAGCGCTACCCCGCCATCGTCTGGATCGGCATCGCCATCATCGCGGTCGGCATCTCGCTCACCGTCCGGGCGCGGATGCGGCGGTGAGGTTGCTCTAGCCCAAGGAAAAGCGGGTGGCACGTTGACGCGGCTGGACACAGACTGCCCCGCAGCAAGGCCGAGGAGGGAGCATGGCCTGGTCTTCCGCCCAGTATCTCAAATTCGAGGACGAGCGCACGCGTCCCGCGCGCGATCTCCTGGCCCAGGTGCCGCTGGAGACGGTGGAACGCGCCTATGACCTCGGCTGTGGCCCCGGCAATTCCACCGAGCTGCTGGTCGCGCGCTTCGGCCCGGACAGCGTCACCGGCCTCGACAGCGATCCCAACATGCTGGCCGCGGCGCGCAGCCGCTTGAAAGGCACGCGCTTCGTCGAAGCCGATCTCGAAACCTGGCAGCCGCCGCAGCCGGCCGATCTCCTCTATGCCAACGCCGTCTTCCAATGGGTGCCGGATCACCTCACGGCCCTGGCGAGACTCATGGACGGCCTCCGCCCCGGCGGCGTGCTCGCGGTGCAGATGCCGGACAATCTCCAGGAACCGAGCCACGTCGCGATGGAGGAGGCAGTCGAGGACGGACCCTGGCGCGCCAGGTTCAAGACGAAGAACCCGAAGCGCGATCCCCTGCCGGCGCCCTCGGCCTATTTCGATCGCCTCGCGCCGAAGTCGAGCCGCCTCGACGTCTGGCAGACGGTCTACAACCACCCGATGGCGAAAGCGGATGCCGTGGTCGAATGGATGAAAGGCACCGGCCTGCGCCCCTATCTCGACACGGCGGGGCTGCAGCACGCCCCGGCCTTCTTGGAAGCCTATGGTGCCCGCATCCGGTCGCTCTATAGGCCGATGGGCGATGGCCGCGTCCTGTTCCGCTTTCCCCGGCTGTTCGTGGTCGCGGTCAGGAGATGATGGGAAATTGCACCGATACTGCGGTGCCCTTGTCGGTGCTCTGGCGCTCGACCTTGGCGGCGATCTGCCGGGCCAAGGCGGCGATCAGCTTCAAACCCGAACCGCTGGCCGACGAATCCTGCATGCCGCGGCCGTTATCCGCGACGGTCAGCCGCGCCTCGCCAAATCCGACGCCGGCCTGAAGCTTTACGCTGATATGGCCGTCGCCGTCCCCGAAAGCATGCTTGAGGCTGTTGGTTGCTGCCTCATTCAGGATCAGCCCGAGGGCGATGGCGCGCTCGATCGGCATGTGGACCTCGTCGGCCGCGATATCGATCTCGACAGTCTCGACCTGGCTTTTGATCGAGCTGCACAGGGCCCGAAGATACTCCGCCAGGTTGATCGCCTCGCCGCCCGCCCGCGGCGCCAGCTGCTCGTGGGCCAGCGAAACGGCACGGATCCGCTCGGCGGTGTAGTCGAGGGCGGCCAGGATCTCCGGCGCCTTATGCCGCCGCTTCTGCAAGGTGATCGCGCCCAGGATCAGTTGGAAGCTGTTCTTCACCCGGTGCTGCATCTCGCGCAGCAGGGTCTCGCGCTGTTGCGCTTGGATCATTGCCGCGGCCAGGCTGTCTCCTTGGCTCGGCGCCATATGGCGTCGGATGCAGGTGCCAATCAGCGCACCCACCGCGCTCAGGAAATCGCACGTATCCGTGCCGAACTCGCGCGGCGTCGTGCTGTCGACCTCCACCACCCCCCAGGCGGTGCCGCCGATCAGCACCGGGGCGTTCACCAGGGAGACGATGCCATGTTCTTTGAGCAGCGGTGAAAGATCGTATTCATCCTGCTCATCGAAATTGTTGATGGAGACCGCCTCGCCGATCTGAAAAGCCCGGCCCGGTGCCGAGCGGAGGTCGGCCGAAAGTGTTGCCGTGCCGACCACGCCGGGCTTCCATCCGGCGCCGGCGATGACCAGAAGGTCCGCCGTCTCCGGCCGATATCGCATAATCTTCACGTGGTGGATCTCTGTGCCCCGCGCGACCTGGGCGACGGCCTGGTTCAGGAAGCTCGCGATCTCTGTGCTGTTGCCGGCCAGCCGTCCGAGGTCGCACAGAATGCGGACATGCTGCCGCACCATGTCGAGTTCGTCGCTCTGGCTGTGCTCGGTACCCTGGCCCATTGAGCACTAACGCCCGAGCTCCCGGATCGTCGCGTCGCAATGTGGGGAGTTTGGCGACACACGGTCGTGTCAGTCAGGAAGAAGTTCCGCGACCTGCCGCAGGCGCGGCCCGAGATCCGGCCGCAGTCGCCGGACCAGTTCCGCCTGCGCTCTGCGCCAAAGTGGAACCGCCGCCTCAAGCCGCCGCGCGCCGGTCTCGGTCAGCCAGGCGGCGCGGCGGCGGAGATCGCTCTCGATCGCGGCGATCTCGATCAGGCCGGCATTCTCCAATGTGCGTAAGTTGCGCGAGAGCGTCGATTGCTCGAGCCCGCTGCGCTCCGCCAGCGCGCCCAGGGTGTCGTCATCGGCTGCCGCGATCTGCGCCAGCAATGCGAGTTGCGCGGAACTGATCCCGGTCGCCGCCAGCTCCTGGTCCAGGAACTGGGTGATCCGCCGCGCCGCCAGCCGGCTCAGCACGCCGGGGCAGGTCTCGACCAGGGCGCGGGCGTCGCCGCGCAGCGTCTTCGGGGCTTGATTCGTGCGTTTCATAGTTATATGTATATACATTATTTGTAGATACATGCAAATAGGCAACGTCATGGTACTCAAGGTGAAACGCGTCTACGAAGCCGCCGCTGCGGCCGACGGAATGCGGATCCTGGTCGATCGGCTCTGGCCGCGCGGCATCGTCAAGCAGAAGGCCAGGGTCGATCTCTGGCTGAAAGCGATCGCCCCCAGCAACGCCTTGCGCAAGCGCTTCCACGCCAGGCCGGAGAAGTGGGACGCCTTCCTCGAAGCCTATGCCGAGGAGCTGCAGGCCGATGAAGCCGCCGAGGCGGCGAAGGAATTGCGCCGTCACATCCGCAAGGGCACGGTCACCTTGCTCTACGCCGCGCGCGACCAGGAGCACAACAACGCCGTCGCCCTGAAATCCTGGCTCGCGCAAAGGAAGCGGCCATGAGCGTGCTCCAGGCGATCGGCAACACGCCGCTGGTCGAGCTCCGCCGCGTCGTGCCCGAAGGCTGCGCCCGTATCCTGGTCAAGGTCGAAGGCCAGAACCCGACCGGCAGCATGAAGGACCGCATGGCGCAGGCGATGGTCGCCGGCGCCGAGCGCGACGGCCGGCTCAGGCCCGGCGGCACCATCGTCGAATATACCGGCGGCAGCACCGGCGCCTCGCTGGCCTTGGTCGCCGCGGCCAAGGGCTATCGCCTGAAGATCGTGACCTCGGATGCCTTCAGCGCCGAGAAGCTGACGCAAATGCAGGCCTTCGGCGCCGTGCTGACCCTGATCCCGAGTGAGAACGGGAGGATTACCCGGCAACTCATCCTGGACATGATCGCCGCGGCCAAGGCGATCGCGGCCGAGCCGGACACCTTCTGGACCGACCAGCTCAACAACCGCGACAGCATCGCCGGCTATCACCCCATGGGCGAGGAGATCTGGACCCAGAGCGGCGGCAGGGTCGATGCCTTCGTCCAGGCGGTCGGCACCATGGCCTCGCTGCAAGGCGTCGCCGCGGTGCTCACGCGTCACAACCCGAAGACCCGCATCGTCGCGGTCGAGCCGGCGGAATCGGCGGTGCTCTCCGGCGGCGCGCCCGGCGCGCACCGCATCGAGGGGATCGGCATCGGCACGGCGCCGCCGATGTGGGCGCCGCAGCTGGTGGACGAGATCCTCCCGGTCCCGACCGACGATGCCGAGGCGATGGCCCGGCGCCTCGCCAAGGAGGAAGGGCTGTTCGCCGGTACTTCGTCCGGCGCCAATGTGCTGGCGGCGATCCGGATCGGCATGAAGCTCGGTCCCAAGGCCTCGATCGCGACCCTGCTGGTGGATTCCGGCTTGAAGTATCTCACCACGCCGGTGTTTCGTCGCGCCGCCTAGGTCAGGCCGCGGCGTGGACGCCGCGCCAGGCCTTGATGATCGCCTCGGCCGAATGCAGCACGTCGTTCTCCGAGGTCGAGGCGCCGATCACCGAGAGCCGCATCACCATCCGGCCCTGCCATTGCGCGCCGCCGGCAAAGCAGGTGCCGTCGCGCTGGATGGCGGCGATGGTCTCGGCGGTGGCGGCGTCGCCGGCCTCCGGCGCCCGATCGGCGCCGAAGCGGACGATGACCTGGTTCAGCACCACGTCGTTCAGCACCGCGATGCCCTTGTCCTTCTCGTCGCGCAGCTTCTCGGCCAGCAAGGCCGCGTAGCGGCAATGCCGCTCCACCATGGCGGCAACGCCGTCGCGGCCAAGATGCTTCAACATCGCCCAGACCGCGAAGCCGCGGGCGCGCCGCGAAAGCTCCGGCACGAAATGCGAGGGATCGCGCTCGCCCGCCGCCACCGGCGGCAGGTAGCTCGCCGCGATGGTCATGGCGCGGCGATGCGCCTCGGCGTCGCGCATGATCGCGAAGCCGCAGTCATAGGGCGTCTGCAGCCATTTATGCCCGTCGGTGGACCAGGAATCCGCCAGCTCGACGCCTTCCGCCAGCGGCGCGCGCATCGGGCAGGCCCGAGCCCAGAGCCCGAAGGCGCCGTCCACATGCACCCAGACATTCTTGTGCCGGCGCGCCTCGGCGATGATCGCCCTGTGCGGGTCGAAGGCGCCGGTGTTGAGCTGCCCGGCTTGCGTGACGACGATGACCGCCGGATCCTGCATCGCGTTGCGCATCGCCAGCGCGAAGGCGTCCGGCAGCATCCGGCCCTGGCCATCGACCGGGATCCTGATGACGCGCTGCCGGCCGAGGCCGAGATACTGCAATGCCGTGAACACCGTGATATGCGCCTCGGCGCCGATCAGCACGGTGATCGGCGGCGCGCCGAACAATCCGTCGGCCTCGACGTCCCAGCCGAGCCGGCGCAGCAGCTCGCTGCGCGCCGCGGCGAGGCCGACGAAGCCCGCCATCGTGGCGCCGCTGACGAAGCCGACCGAGGATTCGCGCGGCAGGTCGAGGATGTCGAGCAGCCAACGCATCGCCACGGTCTCGCAGGCGGCGGCCGCCGGCGTCGCGGTATGGTTGCCGGCATTCTGGCCCCAGGCGCTGGTCAGGAAATCGGCGGCGACGCCCATCGGGTGCGAATTGCCGATCACCCAGCCGAAGAAGCGCGGGCCCGCCATCGCATGCAGGCCCGGCTCGGCGCGCGCGACCAGGTCCTCGAGCACGATCTGCGCCTCGGTCCCGGCCTCCGGCGTCGGCGCGTCGAAGCCGGCCAGCGCCTGGGCATAGGTCTGCAGCGGCCGCTGCGGCCGCTTGGGCAGGCCGGCCCGGAATTCCACGGCATGCTCGGCCGCACGGGCGAACAGTTGTGCGACTGCGGTATTCTGCATTGGCCGTCTCCCGGGCTCATTCGGAAGCGGAAAGTCTAGCGCCGATTCAGACCGCCGCGGGAGTGATGTTCGTCACCAGAACCAAACCGTCATGCCCGGACTTGATCCGGGCATCTTGCGCAGCGGCACCGGACCCGCGGGTCAAGCCCGCGGGTGACGACGCGTGGCGCTTACTCCACCGCGGCCTTGCGGTTGCCGAGCTCGTCGATCAGCACCCGCATGTTCTCGCTGTAATCGATCGGCACCGCGACCAGATGCACCCCGCCCGCATCGAAGGCCGCCTGCAAGGTCGGGATGATCTCCTGCGTGGCGCCGACCTGATGCCCCGCGGCGCCGTAGGATTCCGCGTATTTGACGAAATCCGGATTGCCGAAGCTCATGCCGTAGTCCGGGAAGTGGTCGACCGCCTGCTTCCAGCGGATCATGCCATAGGCGGAATCGACGATGATCAGGACCACCAGGTCGAGTTTGCGGCGGACGGCCGTCTCCAGCTCCTGGCTGTTCATCATGAATCCGCCGTCACCGCAGACCGCCAGCACCTTTCGCTCCGGATGCAGCAGCTTGGCGGCGATCGCCGAAGGCAGGCCGGCCCCCATGGTGGCCAGCGCGTTGTCCAGCAGCAGGGTGTTGGCGATCCGCGTGCGGTAATTCCGCGCGAACCAGATCTTGTACATGCCGTTGTCGAGGCAGACGATGCCGTCTTCCGGCACCACCGCGCGGATGTCATGCACCAGCCGCTGCGGGATCACTGGGAAGCGAGTGTCCTCGCTGCGGTTGTTGATCTTGGCCAGGATCTCCTGCCGGAGCTCCAGCATGCCGGCTTGCTCGGCAATGCGCCCGCCCAGCTTGTCGGCCAGGCCTGAGACGCTGGCGCCGATGTCGCCGATCAGCTCCGCATCGGGGTGATAGACCTCCTCGACCTTGGCCGAGCTGTAGCCGATATGGATCACCTTCCGCCCGCCCAAGGCGCGGCCCATCAGGAAGGGCGGCTTCTCGACCGTGTCATGGCCGATCGCGATGATGAGGTCGGCGCGGTCGATCGCGTCATGGATATAGTCTCGCTCGCTCAAGGCCGCGGTGCCGAGATAGAGGTTGGAGCCGCCGGTGACCGCCCCCTTGCCCATTTGCGTGTTGAAGAAGGGAACCCGCAGCCGCCGCACGAAATCGGACAGGGGCTCGACCAGATGCGGCCGGCTGCCCGCTGCGCCGATCATGATCAGCGGCGCCTTCGCCTTCAGGATCATCGCCGCGACCCGCTCCAGCGCCGCCGGGTTGGGATAGGGCCGGTCGATGGGATGGGTCGGGACCAGCGGCGCATCCGCCTCATCGGCGGCGATGTCCTCGGGCAGCTCCAGGTGCACCGGCCCCGGCCGTTCTTCCATGGCGATCCTGAACGCCTCGCGCACCGTGGTCGGGATGGTCGAGGCGGCGACGATTTGCCGGGTCATCTTGGTCAAGGGCCGCATTGCGCCGACGATATCGACGATCTGAAACTGCGCCTGCCGCGCCGAATGGATCGGCTTCTGCCCGGTCAGGATCAGCATCGGCATGGCGCCCAGATGCGCATAGGCCGCCGCGGTGGTGAAGTTGAGCGCGCCCGGCCCCAGGGTCGAAAGACAGACGCCCGGCTGCCCGGTAAGCCTGCCGTGGGTCGCGGCCATGAAGCCCGCGGCCTGCTCATGCCGGGTCAGCACCAGCTCGATCTTCGACGACCTGAGCGATTCGACGACGTCGAGATTCTCCTCGCCGGGAATGCCGAAGATGCGCGCGACGCCTTCATTCTCCAGCGCGGCGACGAGCAGATCGGAGCCTTTGGTCATGATCTTGGATCCTCAGAAGCTATTCGAACAGCTTGGCTATAACCTGCATCTGCAGAAAGAGTCGCTTCGGCTGGTCGGGAAACGCAAGAAAACTTTCACGCAGATAGAACCGCCTGGCTTCGTCGTCCTTGGCGTCGACGATCACCGCGAAAGAGGCGATCTCGCTGCGAACGGCGCGATGGAGGGCATCCGCCAGCATGAAGCGCCCGTACCCTATGCCTCGAAAGCGCAAATCGACGGCCAGCCGCCCCAGCAACGTCGCCGGAACCAACGGATATCGTGGAAGCCGCCGCGCGACGGCTTCAGGAAGCTCTTCCAGTTTCACTGCCGTGGCCGACAGAGTGTAGTAGCCGGCGATGTCTCCATCCGGCAATTCCAGCACGAACGGCGCGGCGATGTTCTTGCGCGCATCCTGCCCGGCCTGATTTCGGAGGTAGCGGTCCAGCGGTTCGACACCGCTTTCGAATCGGGTCCGATCGTGGTGGGAACCGAGCGCCTCGATGCGCAGTGGTTCCGCCGCCATCACCGCGCGGGACCGGTCGCCTTGCGATAGCGGCGCACGGTCTCGCGCAGGCGCGCGTTGGCCGGCCTGGGCTTGGTCAAAGCAGCGACGAAGGCGCGACTGTCCCGGAGCGACAGGGTCAGTTGTTGGTGCTCGGCAATCGCCCGCCGCGCCGCATCTTGCAGGCTGGTCAAGACGAAGTCGGTCACCGACCGGCCCTGCAATGCAGCGGCTTCTTCGATCATGACCTTTTGCTCGGGCGTGACTCGCGTCTCCAGCCGCTCAGATCGCAGCCGCACGCGTTTCAGTGTCGAACCGGGCATCGCATTCTCCTTTGCCGGAATGTACGGCCATTGGCCGGCCAATTCAAGGCCGACGCCGGCGGAATGCGCTCACTTGATGGATTCAGCCCCGGCCGCCGTCCCCCTTGTCTTCCACAGCGAGTAGCCGACGCCGGCGGCCAGCAGCGCCAGGGTGACGCCGAGCGAGAGCACCGGCGGGATCTTGGCCAATCCCAGCATGTCGGCGGCGAAGATCTTGGCGCCGATGAAGACCAGCACCGCCGCCAGCGCGTATTTCAGGTAGTGGAAGCGCTCGACCATAGCGGCCAGGGCGAAATAGAGCGCGCGGAGGCCCAGGATCGCGAAGATGTTCGAGGTATAGACGATGAAGGGGTCGGTGGTGACGGCGAAGATCGCCGGCACCGAATCGACCGCGAAGATCACGTCGGCGAACTCGATCGTGATCAGCGCCAGGAACAGCGGCGTCATGAACCAGCGCCGGCGGCCCGCGTCGTCGCTCTGTCGCACGAAGAAGCGCTCTCCGTGCAGGTTGGCGGTCACGTTGCAGCGCCGGCGCACCCATTTCAGCAGCCGGTTCGAGCCGAGGTCGTATTCCTTATCGGCCGCGAACAGCATCTTGATGCCGGTGATGATCAGGAAGCCGGCGAAGATGTAGAGCACCCAATCGGCCTGCGATATCACCGCCGCACCCGCGCCGATCATGATCGCGCGCAGCAGGATGACGCCGAGGATGCCCCAGAACAGCACCCGGTGCTGATGGGCCCGCGGAACGGCGAAATACGAGAAGATCATGGCGATGACGAAGACATTGTCCATCGCCAGCGCCTTCTCGATCGCGAAGCCGGTGAGATAGGCCATGCCCGAGGCGGCGCCCAGCGACCACCAGACCCAGGCGCCGAAGCCCAGGCCGAGTGCCACATAGCTGGCGCTCATCTACAGGCTTTCGCCCACGCCGATGGCATGGCTCTTCCGGTGCAGCACGCCGAGATCGAAGCCGAGCAGGGCGGTGACCACGCCGAGGAAGCCAAGCCACATCCAGGCCGGCTTGCCCATGACCTCGGCGGTGAGGAAGGCGATGTGCGGGAGGCTCGGGTCCAGCAGGCTGTGCATAAAGTCATCCCCCGATTGAGCGGCAAGGTCGGCGGACGACGTCGGAAAAGGTCCGACATCATGCGCATGCCGACACGCGGCGCATCAGAGGGGCCCGGACCAGGGTCCTGCTCAGGTGGTTTTCGAAACCCGTTCCGTCAAGGGGTCAGGTTCCGGTCATTTTCCGGCAACCGCCCCTTGTCCCGCGTGTTCCTACCCCAACATCCCAATCCCCCGACCTTAACGCCCGCCCTCAACGCCCACCCCAACGACTGAGACGCGATGACGGCCACCGAGACCAAGACCGCCACCGATTCTCCCGCCGCGCCCGCGAAGCGCCGCCGCATGCTCGCGGTGATCAACCGCAACAGCCGCTCCGGCGGCGTCGCGGCCGGGATCGCAATCGCGCGGTTGAATGCCGCCGGCGTCGATCTCACCGTCACCTCGCCGCAATCGCCGACCGAGGTGACGCCCTGGATCGAGGAACATGCGGAGGAGGGCGAGGCGGTGGTGATCGCCGGCGGCGACGGCAGCCTCAACGCGGTGGCGCCGGCGCTGATCAAGACCGGGCTCCCGCTCGGCATCCTGCCGACCGGCACCGCCAACGACCTCGCCCGCACGCTGGGGATTCCGACCGACATCGAGCAGGCGGCGGACGTGATCGCCGCCGGCCGCAAGCAGGAGATCGACATCGGCGAGGTCAACGGCCATCACTTCTTCAACGTCGCCAGCATCGGCCTCTCCGCCGACCTCGCCAATTCCCTCACCCGCGAGACCAAGCGCCGCTTCGGCCGCCTCGGCTATGCCTTGACCGCCTTGCGCGTGCTCAGCCAGGCGCGGCCCTTCCATGCCGAGATCTCCAGCGCCGAGGGCACCGCGCGGGTGAAGACACTGCAGATCGCGATCGGCAACGGCCGCTACTACGGTGGCGGCATGGCGGTCGAGGAGAGCGCCACCATCGACGACGGCCATCTCGACCTCTACTCCCTGGAGGTCGACCGGCTCTGGAAGCTGCTCTTGATGGCCAAGGCCTTCCGCGAAGGCCGCCACGGCCTCTGGGAGGAAGTGCGCGCCACCAAGGGCGAGCATTTCGAGATCCGCACCCGGCGTCCGCGCCCGATCAACACCGACGGCGAACTGGTCACCTTCACCCCGGCGCGCTTCAACCTGCTGCCGAAGGCGATCACGGTCTTCGCGCCGGAACAGAAGCCGGCGGCAGCGGCGGCGAAATAGCCTCAAGGCGCCGGCAGCGACTCCAGCGGTTCCTTGCTGCATTTGCAGCCCGCATCGATCGAGCGCGGCAGCGCCGGCGCGGCGCAGGCGTGGCTTCCGTCATCCTCCGCCGCACCGCAAGCCGCCGGCTTCATCCCCGCCGCTTCCAGGATCAACCCGGCGACCGCGCGCGGATGCGCCGCCATCCGGTCCAGCACGATCGTCTTCGCCTTCATCCGCGCGGCATAGAAGCGCTGCAGCGCCGCCGGCAGGGCCGCATCCTGCGACGCGACGGCATAGAAGCGCGGCTTCTTGGCCAAGGCCGCGGCATCGATCGGAGCGGCGGCTGACATCCGCTGGACGGCTTCGGCCGGCACGGCAAACCTCGCGGCGAGCGCATTGAAATCCTTGCCGGCTTCTTGTGCCGAGGCGGCCAGATAGACCAGCGCCGCGACCCGGGGATCGCTGCCGATTGCCTGCAGGGCCGTGCCGTTCCAGCCGGCGCCGACCAGAACCGTGGGGCCGTCTTCCAAGGCCCATCGCGTTTCAGCGGCGGAAACATCGGCGGTGGGCTGCAACAGTTGGATGCGCAGTCCGGCCGCCTCGAGCAACGGAATGGCCGGTGACCAAAGCGCCAGGTCGGTTCCATCGGTCAGCAGCAGAAATTTGGTCGCCGGAGTTTCCGCGCGCGCCGCACCCGCGTCCATGACGAGCGCGACGATAGCGAGAGCGGCGAGCCAAGTGGTCCGCATCCGGCGTTTCCCTGATACCTGCCGCCATCCCATCACCAAATCCCGCGCGAGTGCAAGAACCGGAGTGCCGCCATCGACGCCGCGGTCCCATCTTCCGCGCATCACAAGATTATGAGAATAAGGAGTGCCCCCATGGAGCTCATCGCCATGCCGAAGCAGCCGCTGGTTTTCGCCCTGTCGCGTCTCGAAACGCCGATCGGCGTCGCGCTGATCGCGACCGACGATCAGGGCCGGTTGCGCGTCCTCGACTGGGCGGACCACAAAGCCCGGATGCAAACCGGCCTCGCGCGGATCTATCGCGCCTCGGGCGGCGTGAAGCTCGACCAGAGCATCGCCGCGGCCTGGCCGGTCATGGACGGGCTGAAGGCCTTCTTCGCCGGCGATCTCGAAGCCATCGATGCCATCCCGGTCGAGAGCGCCGGCACGCCGTTCCAGCGCAAGGTCTGGGCGGTGTTGCGCAAGATCCCCGCGGGCAAGACCTGGACCTATACCCAGCTCGCCGCCCGCGCCGGCAAGCCGGAAGCGATCCGCGCCGCCGGCGCCGCCAACGGCTTGAACCCGATCAGCGTCGTCGTGCCCTGCCACCGCGTGATCGGCCGCGACGGCTCGCTGACCGGCTATGGCGGCGGCCTTCACCGCAAGGAATGGCTGCTCACCCACGAAGGCGTGAAGCTGAAGAGCGCCGCCTAAGCCCTCCCCCATCTTTGGGGGAGGCCCCGCGGACGAATGTCCGCATTCGCGGACGGGTGGTGGGGGTGCCGCAGACTCGCTGCTGGAATTAAGCCGCCAGTGCGAAGGGCGCCAGCGCCGGCTCGGTATTCGCCGGATCCTGCAGCAGCGCGCCATGGCAATAGATCTCGGCGATCGGGCCGGTCAGCGTCGAAGCGCGGCCCTCGAGCACCGGCAGATGCGCCGAGACGATATGCGCCGGCGCCAGGCGGTCGATCGCCGCGAGGCCGCGGCCGAGTGCGGCGCGGTCGGCGCCCTTCAGCCAGGGCGAATCGATCCCGGACCAGGTCATCATGCCGTTGCGGAAGTCCGCCGCGGCGACATCCTCGACCGAATCGACCGGGGCGGGCAGCACCGCGCCGAAGCAATCCACCGTGTAGAGCAGCGACGCCGCCGGATCGAAGAAGCCCATCGTCTCCGAGGCGTCGTAATAGAGCGGGCGCACCGTGTGCAGGCGGCGGCCGCCGGCCTCGAACACCGAGCCCGGCTCCAGGAACTGCACCCGGCTCATGTCGAAGCCGAGCAGGCCGAGCTTGGCCATGCCGAGATAGCCGGTCACCACCTTGGCCTTCGGCGCCCGGTCCAGTACCTTCTGCAGCGCGCCGATGTGATCGACGTCGGCATGGCTGATCCAGATCCAGGCGATCTCCGCGGGATCGATCTCCTGCTCCAGCTGCGCCACGAAGGCATCGCCCAGCGGCGCGATGCCGGTATCGACCAGCACCGGCTCCCGGCCCTTCAGCAGCAGGGAATTGATCGCGATCGCACCCAGGCCGGGCAGCGGCGCCCAGGCGTTGAACATCGTCCAGTCGCTGCCGAGCCGGCGCGGCGCGGTCAGGATCGGGGCGGTCAGGGCTTCATTGGTCGACATCGGGCAGGTTTCCTCTCGGGTCTGGATTATCGATTATTTGGGTGAACAGCCTTGTTTCGTGAAAATCGTGTAGCGGTGCGGGGCGGGGCTGGTCAACAATCCAGTGAACGACTATGTTCACTGAATGAGGTGGTCGTGACGAAGCGCACAAAAAAGCGGTCCTATCGATTGTCGGCCCGGGCGGAATCCCAGGCGGAGACGAGGCAGCGCATCGTCGAGGCCGCGGTCGCGCTGCACGAGAAGCTCGGTCCGGCCCACACGCCGATGAGCGCCATCGCCGAGCGGGCCGGGGTGCAGCGCCTGACCCTCTACCGACATTTCCCCGACGAGGCCGCGATGTTCGCCGCCTGCACCGCGCATTGGGGCGCGCGGCACCCCTTGCCCGACGCCGGCCTCTGGGACGGGATCAAGGACCCGGCCGCCCGCGCCGCGGCGGCGCTCGCCGCGCATTTCGACTACTACGCAGGGACACGCGGCATGTGGGCGGTGGTCTATCGCGACGTCGGCCTGGTGAAGCCGATCCAGCCGGTGCTGGCCGAGGTGGAAGAGCATCTGGATGCGGTCGCCGCGTCCCTCGCCGCTGCCTTTCGGTGGAAAGGCGCTGCGGCCCGCCAGCTTGGCGTGACCTTGCGCCATGCGCTCGCCTATTCGACCTGGCGCAGCCTGGAGGCGGGCGGATTGGATACGGCGGCGAAGGTTTCGCTGGTCTCGGGCTGGCTGGCCGGCCTCCCTGCGGCGTTCAAGCCCAGGTCCTGAACGCCATCCAGCCTGCCATCGCCACCATCATGACATTCTCGGTCAGCGACACGAAGCCGAGCGGCACCTTGCTGCCGCCGCCGACGCAGGCGCATTTCAGCGCGCGCCTTTCGACATAGACCGCGTTGATCACCGAGATGGCGCCGATCGTGCCGATGCAGGCCGCGACCGGGGCGGAGATCCAGGTCAAGGCGCCGGCCGCCATCAGCACCCCGGCCAGGCCCTCGCCGAACGGATAGAGATAAGCATAGCGCACCCAGCGCTGCGCCAGCAGGTCGTAGCCCAGGAACATGTTGGAGAAGCTCTCGAGATCCTGCAGCTTCAAGAGCGCCAGGATGCACATCGAGAAGGCGACGAACCACTCGGCGGTGCGAAGGGTCAGCACATCGCCCAGGCTGGCCCAGCTTCCCGCCAGGGCCATGGCGAGCGCCATGCCGAACACCGCGACCACCGGTTGGTAGCTGGTGGCCTTGGGATCCGGCACCGGCTTGCCGAAATGCCGGCGCAGGTCATCGTAGCCACCGACCCGCTCCCCGGCGATGAAGGTCTGCGGGGTGGTCTTCACCTGCTGCTCCGCCATGAAGGCGTCGGTCTCCGCGCGGCTCCGCAGCCGGTGATCCTCGACCGCGTAGCCTTCGCGCCGCAGCAGGTCGCGCGACTTCAGCCCGAACGGGCAGATATGCTCCGGCGTAACCATGCGATAGAGCGCCGCGCGCTTGATGCTGGCTTCGCTCATTTGCGTCTCCGGCACGTTGCATCCTCTCGGAGAACCACCGTGCGCATCGGACGTTGCCCTTGCCTGCGCCCTCGGGAACCCTTCGTGTCCAGTCCCATTTAAGTTGGACGTAACCCGAAACAGGGAGGCAGCATGTCCTACGTCGATGGATTCGTGCTCGCGGTGCCGAAAGCCAATAAGGAGGCCTACCGCAAGATGGCGGCGATGGCCTGGCCGCTGTTCAAGGAGTTCGGCGCGCTCCGCCATATGGAAGCCTGGGCCGACGACGTGCCGGACGGCAAGGTCACCGACTTCCGCCGCGCGGTGCAGGCCAAGGACGACGAGACCGTGGTCTTCTCCTGGATCGAATACCCGTCCAAGGAAGTCCGCGACGCAGCCAACAAGAAGATCATGACCGACCCGCGCATGAAGGAATGGGGCGAGCAGATGCCCTTCGACGGCAAGCGCATGATCTACGGCGGCTTCGCGCCGATCCTCGACGAGAAGAAGTAGGCGGCTCAGTCCGCCTTGATCGGCGCCGGCTGTCCGGCGATCTGCGGCAGGTTTGGATCGATGCTGGCCCAGCTCGGCGCGCTGCTCACCCAGATGGTCGAGCTCGGCTTGGCGATCTCCGGATCGTCGAGCGCGCCGGCGCGGATGAAGACCAGGTTCGGCCGCGATTCCGCCTGGCTGAACAGCGGGGTGCCGCAGACCGGGCAGAACTTCCGGTGCATCTTGTTGCCGCTGTCGGCGCTGCTCTCATAGTCGCTCAGCGCGCCGGCCACGGTGACCGCGGAGGACTTGAACGCCGCGCCGACCGCCGGCCCGCCGGCACCGAGCTTCTGGCAAACCTTGCACCAGCAGACCCGGCCGGTGATCGGACCCTCCGAGACCGTGAAGCGCACCGCGCCGCAGAGACATCCGCCGGTGATCATGACCATGCTCCCGCATCCTTTCGCTTCCAGGCCGGATTTCAGCAAGAATCGGAGCGCGTTTCCAGTCGGGCGGCCCCATGTCATACTCCAAGGATTGAAGGATTCGCGCCATGACTCAAGCGTCGCATCATTACGCCGTTTTCGAGACTGCGGCCGGTTTCTGCGCCATCGGCTGGACGCCGGCCGGGATCGCCCGTTTCCAGCTCCCGGACCGGGACGCCGCCATGGCGGAGCGCAACATGCTGCGCCGTTTCCCGGCCGCGCGCCCGGGCACGCCGCCGCCCGCCGTCGCCGACGCGATCGGCGCCGCGCAGCGCTACTTCGCCGGCGAAGCGGTCGACTTCACCGACATCGCGCTCGACCTTGATGGCCAGGACGAATTCTTCAGCCGGATCTATGCCGCGCTCCGCACCGTCGGCTATGGCCAGGTTACGACCTACGGCAGCCTGGCGAAGGAACTCGGCGCCGGACCGGAAGCGGCGCGCGCCGTCGGCCAGGCCATGGCGAAGAATCCGGTGCCGCTGATCATCCCCTGCCATCGCGTGCTCGCGGCCGGCAACAAGGTGGGCGGCTTCTCCGCGCCGGGCGGCGCGGATTCGAAAGTGAAGATGCTGGCGCTGGAAGGCGTCGACCTCAGCCCGCCGCCGCCGGCTCAGCAATCGCTCGGCTTCTAGCTAGACCGTCTTCTTCTTTGACCGCGCGTAATCCGGGATTCGGAAGCGCCGCCGATAGCTGCCCGGCGTCAGGCCGGTGACCCGCTTGAACAGGCGGCGGAAGAAAGCCGGCTCCTCATAGCCGACCTGCCAGCCGATCTCATCGACCGGGCTCTCGGTCCGCTCCAGCCGGCGCTTGGCATCCTCGATCCGCAGCCGCTGCACATAGGCGATCGGGCTCAACCCGGTCGCGGCGGTGAAGCGCCGCTTGAAGGTGCGCTCGGCAAGCCCCGCGCGCTTCACCATCTCCTCGATCGGGTTGACCACCGAGAAATGCGTGGCGACCCAGTCCTGCGCGGTCTGGATCGCGCGGTCGCCGTGATCGGTGCGCCCTTCGAACACGATATAGGGGGCGAGCCCGTCCTGATGCCATTGCAAAGCGAAGCTGCGGGCGACGGTCTGCGCCGCGGTGGCGCCGGCATGCCGGCTGATCAGGTAGAGCACCATGTCGTGCCAGGTCATCGAGGCGCCCGAGGTGATCAGCTCCTCGTTCTTCCCCGCGATCACCAGCACGCGCTCAGGATGGCTCGGCACTCTCGGGAAGGTCTCGGCGAAGGTGCGGGCATAGCCGAAATGCACCGTCGTCTCCATGCCGTCGAACAGGCCGGTCTCCGCCAGCAGGAAGATCCCCGAGCAGGCGGAGCAGAGCAGGGCGCCCTGGGCATGCATCGCCTTGAACCAAGCGACCAGCTCCGGATAGCGCCCCTGCTCCCAGCCGTTCGGGCTGATGAACAGCGACGGTACGATGATGATGTCGGTTGTCGTCACCGCATCGATGCCGCGCTCCACCATGACCGGCACGCGGCTGGCGAGATCGAGCGGGCCGGCTTCGCGCCCGACCACCTCGACGGTGAAGGGTGCAGGCGCCAGCAGCCCGGGCGTCTCCTTGGGCAGCACCGAGAAGGCGTTCATCACGTCGAAGATCCCGCTCAAGGTCGAGATAGCGCATTCGGGCACGGCGACCAGGCTCACATGGAGCGGCTGCTGTCCTGGCGCGGGTATGGCTGAGCGGGTCATGGCGGCGGCGAAACTGGCACAAACGACCCCATTCTGGACAGTCCCGCTCTGCCGTCGCGGCGTGACCGCCGTCATTCTCCGGTGCGACGCAGAGTCCCCCACGGGTCAACCCCTGCGGTCGAGAAACGGAGAGAATTGCATGGATACAATCGAAGTTGCGGCCATCAACCCCCAGAAGCTCGAAGCGCTGATGGGCCGCGTGATCAACGACATTTCCGCCGGCTATGGCGGCGTCATGGTCAGCCTCGGCTACAAGCTCGGCCTCTACAAGGCGATGGCCGGGGCCGGGCCGATGACCGCGCGCGATCTCGCCGGCCGTGCCGCCTGTGCCGAGCGCTATGTGCGCGAATGGCTGGGCTCGCAGGTCGCCGGCGGCTATGTGAACTACCACGCCATCAGCGACACCTATGAGCTCACGCCGGAACAGGCCTTCGTGCTCGCCGACGAGGAGAGCCCGGCCTTCATTCCGCTGGCCTGGCAGGTCCCGGCCTCGATGTGGGCGGACGAGGCCAAGGCGGTCGAAGCCTTCAGGACCGGCAAGGGCATTCCCTGGGGCGATCACGATCATCGCCTCTACTGCGGCGTCGCCGGTTTCTATCGCAACGGCTACCGCGCCAGCCTGGTCCAGCAATGGCTCCCGGCGCTCACCGGCGTCACCGCAAAGCTGCAGGCCGGCGCGGTGGTCGCCGATGTCGGCTGCGGCCACGGCCATTCCACCAACCTGATGGCGGCGGCCTTCCCGAACTCGAAGTTCCGCGGCTTCGATGCGCATGCGGAATCGGTGCTGGAAGCCAACCAGGCGGCGGTGAAGGCCGGCGTCGAGCGGCAGGTGAGCTTCGCCAAGGCGAAAGCCGACGACTATCCGGGGAAGTATGATCTGATCTGCTTCTTCGACTGCCTGCATGACATGGGCGATCCGGTCGCTGCCGCCACCCATGCCAGGAAGGCGCTGGCGCCGGAAGGCACGGTCATGCTGGTCGAGCCCTTTGCCAACGACCGGGTCGAGGACAACATCTCGCCCGTGGGGCGGATGTATTACGCCGCCTCGACCATGATCTGCACCGCCCATGCGATCTCCGAAGGCGGCCGCTTGGTGCTCGGCGCCCAGGCCGGCGAGGCGCGGCTGGCCGAGGTCTTCCGCAAGGCCGGCTTCTCGCAGTTCCGCCGCGCGGTCGAGACGCCGTTCAACCTGGTTTTAGAGGCCCGGGTCTGATCGGCGCCCAACTGATCGGCTCTTGACGGCGCTTGGACGCTTGTCCTAGTCTCCGGGCTAGGACGAGCGTCCAAGTTGCTGCAGGAGCCGATGCCCGAAGAGACCACCACCCGCGCTGAGATCGTCGCCGCCGCCGATAATCTCTTCTACCGGCAGGGCTACGCGCATACCTCTTTCGCCGATATCGCCGCGGTGGTGGAGATTTCGCGCGGCAATTTCTATCACCACTTCAAATCCAAGGACGAGATCCTCGACGCCGTGATCGAGGCGCGGCTCGCCAAGACCGCGCGCATGCTCGAGCGCTGGGAGCGCGCGGCCGAAGGGCCGGCAGAAAGCATCCGCAGCTTCATCAATATCCTCGTCGCCAACCGCGGCGACATCAAGCGCTACGGCTGCCCGGTCGGCACCCTGACCGCGGAGCTCGCCAAGCTCGACCATCCGTCACAACCGGACGCCGGCCGGCTGTTCGGCCTGTTCCGCGCCTGGCTCGCCAAGCATTTCGCCGCGCTCGGCCGCAAGGCCGATGCCGACGCGCTGGCGCTGCATCTCCTGGCGCGCAGCCAGGGCGTCGCGTCGCTGGCCAATGCCTTCCACGACGAAGCCTTCATCCGCCGCGAAGTGCGCCTGATGGAGGAATGGCTGGAGCAAGAGATTTCATGAGCACGGTCAGGGGAGCCGACGGGAAGCTGCGCTGCCGCTGGGCTGGATCGGCGCCGGAATTCCCGCATTACCACGACAACGAGTGGGGCTATCCGGTCGATGACGACTTCCGCCTGTTCGAGAAGCTTTGCCTGGAAGGATTTCAGTCCGGCCTCTCCTGGCGCACCATTCTGGCCAAGCGCGAGAATTTCCGTGCCGCCTTCAAGGGCTTCGACTTCAACCAAGTCGCCCGCTTCACCGCGCGCGATGTCGAGCGCCTGCTGAAGAACGAAGGCATCATCCGCCATCGGGGCAAGATCGAGGCCGCCATCAACAACGCGCATCGCGCGCGGGAAATGGTGAAGGCGGAAGGCTCGCTCGCCGCCTTCCTCTGGCGCTATGAAGCTGACAAGTCCGCCAAGCCTTCGACCGCCGCGACCTCCGCCGAATCCATCGCGCTTTCGAAGGAGCTGAAGAAACGCGGCTGGAAATTCGTCGGCCCGACCACGATCTATGCCTTCATGCAGGCCATGGGCCTGGTCAATGACCATGTCGAGGACTGTGTTATTCGCCCCAAGGTCGAGCGCGCACGCAAGGCCTTCAAGCGTCCCCGTTGAGTCTCTATTCTCCCAACAAATTCCTTTAGTGCTGGAGATTTCCCATGAGTGAGACTGCCGCCTACACGCCGCCGAAAGTCTGGACCTGGAACAAGCCCAATGGCGGCGAGTTCGCCAGCACCAACCGGCCGATCGCCGGTGCCACCCACGAGAAGGTGCTGCCGGTCGGCAAGCATCCGCTGCAGCTCTATTCGCTGGCGACGCCGAACGGCCAGAAGGTCACGATCCTGCTCGAGGAGCTGCTCGCCGCGGGCCACAAGGGCGCCGAGTATGATGCCTGGCTGATCAGGATCAACGGCGACCAGTTCGGCAGCGGCTTCGTCGAGGTCAACCCGAACTCGAAGATCCCGGCGCTGATGGACCGCAGCGGACCGAAGCCGATCCGCGTCTTCGAATCCGGCGCGATCCTGCTCTATCTCGCCGAGAAGTTCGGCGCCTTCGTGCCGGCGGCGACGGCGCCGGAACGCGCGGAAGTCCTCTCCTGGCTGTTCTGGCAGATGGGTAGCGCGCCCTTCCTCGGCGGCGGGTTCGGCCACTTCTTCTCCTACGCGCCGGTCAAGATCGAATACGCGATCGACCGCTATGCCATGGAGACGAAGCGCCAGCTCGACGTGCTCGACAAGCAGCTGGCGAAGACCGAATACATCGCCGGCGACAAATATACGATCGCCGACATGGCGATCCTGCCCTGGTACGGCGGCGTCGCGAAGGGCTACTCCTATACCGGCGCCTCGGAGTTCCTGAGCGCGCATGAATACAAGCACCTCAACCGCTGGGCCGACATGCTCTATGCCCGTCCCGCGGTGAAGCGCGGCCGCATGGTCAACCGGATGTCGGGCGAGCCCAAGGACCAGCTCCACGAGCGTCACGACGCCAAGGACTTCGAGACCAAGACCCAGGACAAGCTGCAGCCCGCAACCTAGCTCACGCCACCAGCGGCGCGACGATTGCGTTCAACGCGGTCGCCGCGTCGCCGGGCTTCATCCGCACCTGCAAGCCCCGCTGCCCGCCGTTCATGTAGACCAGGTCGTGCGCCATCGCCTCGGCCTCGATCGCCACCCGCGGCGGCTTCATCTGGCCGAAGGCGCTGATCCCGCCGACCTTGTAGCCGGAGATCCGCTCGGCGTCGGCGGGCTTCATCATCTGCGCCGTCTTGCCGCCAAAGGCCGCGGCCAGCTTCTTCATCGAGACTTCCTTGTCCGACGGCAGGATCACGCAGACCGGCTTGCCATCGACCAGCGCCATCAGCGTCTTCAGCACGCGCGCCGGTAACTCACCTAGTGCCTCGGCCGCCTGTATGCCGACCTTATCCGCGTCGGGATCATAGTCGTAAGTGTGGGTGGTGAAGGCGACCTTTGCCTGCTCCAGCGCCTTGGTCGCGCGCGTCGCTTTCGACATCCGATTCCACCAAGCCGGTTATGTCTTTGTCAGCGTGACCGAATCGACAATTGCCTCGGCGAGATTGCGCCATTTCTCATCCGCCATCCAGATCTTGACCAAGCAAAGGTGTTCTGGTCCTCGCAGGGATGGCGTCCGCACCACGGCATCCAGCACAAATCCCTTGCCGTCATCGGCGGGGTAGAAGCCGCGATCCCTTGCAACCTCACCGGGGGCGAGTGCCTCGCCCCCGTGATCCGCGCCGGGACTGAGAATGCCGTCCGAGACCTGTACCCTGAAGGCGCCGTTCCCGACGGCACAGCCTCCGGGTTCGGTGGATTCAAGAACGAGGCTGCCGGGTACGCTCACGGACCACCCGTTCATCGTGATCGGGACGTTGCGGCGACGATATCCGATGCCCTTTGAATGAGGGAATTCGGGCGCCTCCGGACCGACCAGTGTCAAGATCTCGCTGATGACACTGAGCGAAACGGGTAATCGGTGTCCGTGCCGCATCGCTTCACTCAGGCAGTTGAGGACATTGGCAATCAAGGTTCCCTCGCTGCGCTCGAACAGCTTCGCCCAACGCATGCGTCGCCACATCAATTCGAGTGCGACTCCGCGATAGAAGGTGCCCTCGAAACCCTGGCCCCACCATGGGAAGAAATCGGCTGCCGCGGCTGCTAACGAATCGCCCTCGAGCGCCGACCACTGCTCGACTTCCTCGAACGACCTCGGCCCGAAGTTGGTCAGGATCTCGTTTCCGTCCCCTTCCCAAGCCGCGCCGATAGGTATGCCGAGGTAGGCTGCTGGTGTTCCGGCGACTCTGGGGCGGATTCGCCCTTCGACGACCTGGCGGCAGCGGTTCCTGAAGAAGCGTGCCATCTCATGCTGCAGGCCGGAGAAATCGCGAGTCCGGGCGTAGCCGGTTTGGTCATCGCTTGTCCCGACGTAGTCCCATTTCAAGCCGAGCTTGGCCTGCACCGCATCCATGCAAGCGATGACGAAGGCGTGATATCCGGGACCCGTAAGGCTCGTGATTGCACTGAAACGAATGATGCTGACACGAAGGGTGATCCTGTCGGCAAGAATCTCCACCGGCATGGCGTTCGGATGCAGCGTCACACGGAATCCGTCCCACCCGCTCAACTTTGCCGGCTTCGCCGTGGCGAACGGCTGCAGAGGCGTGCCCCTTGTGGCCTCGATGAAGGCGTTGGCTATGGCTTCAAGCGGTATGACTGTCGAAGACAGGAATCCCGTCTTCACGCTTGGGTTAGCAATGGCCTGAATCTCCAGGAACTCGCGCTTATCCATTCGGAACTGTTGTCGTGCCCCGCCCCAAGCGTAACATCGTCAGTTCAGTTCAGACCGCAGACCGACGCAAGTAATAAATACAACTCAGCGTGGTCGGGAAGCCAGCCTCAGCCATGGCGCCAGATGGAACGCCGCCATCAGTCCATACATCAGGCCCATCCCGCCCCAGGACGACGCCGCGTGCATGCAGAGCATGTCCGGCGCGGCGCCGCCGCTGGTAAAGGCGAGGAGCCCGAAGACCGGCGCCGCGGCGAAGCGGAGAACATCCGCCGCTTGCGACGGCAGGTCCTTGTCGAGCAAATGCGAGCTCATCTGACGGGCTCCTCCCGGGCGTCACGCCTTCCCGTACTCGTCGTGACGCTTCCACCAGATGCCCTGCTCGTTGCGGCCCTTCGGCGCGCGGTCGAGGAACTGGTACATGCCCCAGATCCCATCGACCCCGCGGGCATAGGCGGAATAGGTGTGATGGACCACTCCGTTCTCGAGCACGAAGGTGGAGAGGCCTGGCCGGTCGCGGGTATAGGTCGGCGCGTCGGTGCCGCAGCTCGCCGCGAATTGTCGGACCGGCTCCGGATACTGCGCCGCGTCCATCGCATGGCCGCCGCGCTTGTAGTTGTATTCGATGGTGCCGGCCTGCCGCTGCTGGTCGGTGAACCAGACGTTGAAGTCGGCGTTGAAGTCGCTCCCCGCCGAGGAGGCCCAGGGGAATTCCCAGCCCATCCGCTTCTTGTAGCCCGAGAGCTTGGCGAGCGGCGCCCGCGACACCGCCCAGAGCATCACGTCATGATGGCTGAGATGCGGGATCACGGCGTCGAATCCGTCGGCGATCGCCGAGCAGGACGGGCAGCCCGCGGTGTAGTCGGGGCCGAACATGAAATGATAGACCATCAGCTGCGAGCGGCCCTGGAACAGCTCCTTCAGCGATGCCGGGCCCGCCTCGGTCTCGAACACATAGTCCTTCTCGACCCGGACCCAGGGCAAAGCCTGGCGGAGTTCCGCGACCGCGTCGCTGCGGTGGGTCAGGTCCTTCTCGGCCGCCAGCAGGTCGAGCCGCGCCTGCAGCCATTTCTCCCGTGAAGCCGTGGCATGGGTGGTCATGATGGTCGCTCCTTGGTTGGTGTTTCCGGTGCGCTAGACTTAAGCTCCGGCCATAGCGACCTGGGAGTGACAAGTGTGGCGGGATTTCACCCGATGGATGCCAGATGGACTCGCTGATCACCGCCGCGGCGCGGGCGCTGGCATCCGGTGACCCGATCGCGGCGCTGAACCGGATCGCCTTGCGCGACGACGCGGCGGCGCTGGCCTTGCGCGGCATCGCCATGGCGCAGCTCGGCGATCTCGAGCGCGCGCGGCTGCTGGTGAAGAAGGCCGGCCGCGCCTTCGGGCCGCGCGAATCCCTGGCCCGCGCCCGCTGCGTGCTGGCGGAGGCGGAGATCGCCTTCGTCTGCCGCGATCTCGGCTGGCCGGCCAAGGCGCTGGACGCGGCGCGGGCGACCCTGGAGCAGCATGGCGACCGCGCCAATGCCGCGCATGCCCTGCATCTCGAGGTCCGCCGTCTCCTGCTGCTGGGTCATCTGGCCGAGGCCGAAAGCAAGCTCGCCGCGCTGGAACCGGCGCGCCTGCCGCCGGCCTTGCGCGCCGGGCATGAACTCGTCGCCGCCGGCATCGCGATGCGGCGGCTGCGCGCGAAACCCGCCCGGGCCGCGCTCGCCCGCGCCAGACGCGCCGCCGAGGCCGCGCGCATCCCCGGCCTGATCGCCGAGGTCGAGCGCGCCACGGAGATCCTGAACGCACCCGCGGCGCGGTTGATCGCCGGCGGGAAAGAACGGCTGCTGCGCCTCGCCGAGGTCGAGGCTCTGCAGGCTGCGCAGGCGCTGGTGATCGACGCCTGCCGCTATCTGGTCCGCGACCCGCGCCAGTCGGTGATGCTGACGCGACGCCCGGTGCTGTTCGCGCTGGCCCAGGCCCTGGCCGAGGCTTGGCCCGGCGATCTTTCGCGCGATGCGCTGGTGGCCCGTGCCTTCAATGCCAAACGCGCCGACGAATCGCACCGCGCCCGGCTGCGCGTCGAGATCGGACGCCTGCGCGCGGTGCTGTGGCCGCTGGCGCAGGTGACCGCGACCCGGGACGGCTTCGCGCTCGCGCCGCGCGCCCGCGACGTGCTCGTGCTGGCCCGGCCGGTCGAGGAGAAGCATGCCGCGGTGCTGGCCTTCCTGGCCGACGGCGAATCCTGGTCGAGCTCGGCCCTGGCCTTGGCGCTCGGCGCCAGCCAGCGCAAGGTGCAGCGTGCGCTGGAGGACCTCGCCGCTTCCGGCAAGGTGCAATCCTTCGGCCGCGGCCGCGCCCAGCGCTGGACCACGCCGCCGGTTCCGGGATTCGCGACCACCTTGTTACTCCCGGCGCCGCTCGCCGATGCTTAGCTTGGCTGTGAACACGATGGCATAGGAGAGCAGCATGACCAGGACCGCCGCCAAGATCATCCGCGAATACGGGCCCTTCGAAGGTATCAACGAAGTGGCCGGCGTCACCTTCGACGGCCGGAACGTCTGGTTCGCTTCCGGCGACAAATTGAACGCGCTCGATCCCGAAAGCGGCCGGCCGCTGCGCGCGCTCGACGTTCCGGCCCATGCCGGCACCGCCTTCGACGGCACCCATCTCTACCAGATCGCCGAGAAGCGGATTCAGAAGATCGACCCCGCGACCGGCCGCGTGCTCTCGACCATTCCCTCGCCGGGCGACGGCAAGGATTCCGGCATGGCCTGGGCCGAGGGCACGCTCTGGGTCGGGCAATACCACGACCGCAAGATCCACCAGGTCGACCCCGCGACCGGCAAGGTCCTGCGGACCATCGAATCCAACCGCTACGTGACCGGCGTCTCCTGGGTCGACGGCGAGCTCTGGCACGCCACCTGGGAAGGCGACGAGAGCGAGCTCCGCCGGATCGATCCCAAGACCGGCAAGGTCGAGGAAGCGCTGGTGATGCCGGAAGGCAGTTTCATCTCCGGCCTGGAATCCGACGGCAAGGACCGCTTCTTCTGCGGCGGCGCCCGCAGCGGCAAGCTCCGCGCGGTGAAGCGGCCCAAGCGCGGCTAGCGCAATTCCTTCATCAGCGCGCCTGACGATCGCTATTCCTGCATCCACTGCCGCCGCAGCTTCTCGCCGATCATGCAGTCGCTGCGGCCGGCAGCTTGAATGGTGGTGGCGGGCAGCAACGGCGATGCCGGCGTGGCCCCGGCGATTTCCAGCACCAGCTTGCGCCGGATCGCCTCGGCGAACTGGTCGGCGGAGCGCACCACGATGGTGAAGGCGCCGGCGCCGCCGATCACGCAATCCCGGTAATAGACGTCGAGATCGGCGATCGCGGCGAAGCCGCCGGGCGCCTTGATCATGATCGGCAGGCCGTTGATGGTGATGCCTTTGCGAATGACCGCCGCGCGGGCCAGCTCGATCGGCATCCCCATGTTGTTCGGCCCGTCGCCGGAGACGTCGATCACCCGCCGCGTCGCCTGGACGCCGTTGTCGTCGAACCGGGTCGCGCTGAACACGATCCCGTCGGCGATGGCGGTGCCGCGATAGCCCTGGATCGGCGCCGCCGCCAATGCTGCGGCGAAATCCCCGGCGGCCGCCGCGCCGTCGATCACCCGCCAGTCGACCAGCACATACTGCACCGCCGGCCCGGCCCATTCGATGTAGGAGAGCGCGATCTTCCTGCGCGCGCCGCTGCCGATCGCGGCGATGACGTCCGGATGGGTGAGCGCCGCGCGATAGCCGTCGCGCTGCAGCTGCTGCTCGTCGGGATCCATCGAGCGGGAGACATCGACCGCCAGGATCAACTCGAGATCGACCGCGATGTCCTGGGCCGCGGCCGGCGCTGCCGCGAAAAGGCTGCAGAGAGCCAACACGCACACAGATCGCCGCATCGCCTTGCCTCCTCAGTCTCCCACGGGCAGCCCCAGCGCGATCCGCTTCTTCTTCGACAAGCCGCGCGCCACGATCGCATGCGACTGCCGGATATAGTCCTTGAGCTCCTGGTCGCTGAGCCCCGGCGTATCGTAATGCTGGATCCACTTCATCCCGCGCGAGGCGAGATAGGGCGCCGGCCGGCAGCCCGGCGTTGCTTTCAACATCTCCCAGGCGATGTCGTTGACCTTGAAGGTGAAGGCCGGGTGGTCATCATGCCAGCCGCCGATCGCGAACACCTTGCCGCCGACCTTCCAGACATGCGCGCCGCCCCATTGCACCACATGGGTCGTGGCGGCGAGCTTCTTGCAGAAGGCGTTGTATTGCGCATAGGTCATCACGACAGGAACCGCCCGCCGGCGCGCCGCGCCACCCGCCATTGCCAGACGGTGAGCAGCGGCGTCACCAAGAGCTCCATCGCCAGCGCGCCCAGCATGACCGGCGAGGGCACCCCGATCGCGAACAGCGACAGCAGCCGCCCGACGCCGCCGATCACCACGATCATGCTGAGCAGGGTGAACTGCACCCGCTTGCGCTCGATCCCGGGGATAGACGCGGCATAGCCCAGCCCGATCCCGAGCAGCAGCCCGGAGAGATAACGGAAATGACTGTCGAGGTCGCGCCCGTCTCCGGCGTCACCGACCAGCGCCGGCCCCAGCACCAGGCCCGCGCCGCCGGCCGCGATCGGCACCAGGCAGCAGACCGCGACCGCCAACTGCAGCAGCCGCTTGCTCATCTGTCTGCCCGCGTGTCGCATCCGTCCGTTCCCTGTCGACCAGCCCGCAGTTTATGACAGCGCCCGCATGATTTCCCTCCCCCAAGATGGGGGAGGGCTAGGGAGGGGGTTGATGCAGCCTGAGCATTTCAGACTGCGCAAAGAGGTTGATCCAGCCCTACCTGCCGAACACCGCGGCGTAGCGCTCCGGCTTGAAGCCGATCTCGATCTCCCCGCCGGTCTCGACCACCGGCCGCTTGATCATCGACGGCTGCGCCAGCATCAGCGCGACCGCCTTGGCCTCGGTGAGGTTCGCCCGCTCGCCTTCCGGCAGCTTCCGGAACGTGGTCCCGGCGCGGTTCAGCACCGTCTCCCAGCCCGCCGCCTTGCACCACTTCTGCAGCGCGGCCTTGGCCACGCCTTCCTTCTTGTAGTCGTGGAAGTCATAGGCGACGCCGTGCTTGTCCAGCCAGGTGAAGGCCTTCTTCATCGTGTCGCAATTCTTGATGCCGTAGATCCTCGCGGCCAATCTTCGACTCCCACGCAATTCCTGAAGAATATGGGAGGATGAAAGCAGCAGCCGGGCGGGGATGTCGAGTCCCGCCTTACCGCCGCTCCGCGAAGCCGATGGCGACCACGATCACCGCGATGCCGGCGAGCTGTGCTACGCTCAGCGTCTGGCCGAAATACCACCAGTCGATCAGGATCGCGACCGCCGGATAAATAAATTGCAGCACCGCAATCCGCCCGGCGGCCAGCCGCGCCGTACCCTCATAAATGAGGGCATAGGCCAGCCCGGTATGGATCAGCCCCAGCCCCGCCAGCCAGGCCCAGGACAATCCCCATGCCGGCCATCCCGCCTGCACGGGCCAGGGGGCGAGTGCCAGGGTCCCGATCGCGCATTGCCACCAGGCCAGCTGGCCGATCGGCAATGTACCCAGCTGCCGGGCGATGACCGTGACCCCGGCGGTGCAGCAGGCGCCGACCAGGCAGGCGGCGATGCCGAGCCCGTAGCCGGAGCCCGCCGCGCTTCCCGAATGCTCCAGCACGCCGGCCGCGAGCACCAGCCCGACGATCGCGGCGGAGACCGCCCCGATCTGCCGCGCGCCGATCCGCTCGCGCAGCCAGGCGGCGCTCAGCACCAGCACCCAGAGTGGCTGCAGGTGAAACAGCACCACCGCAACGCCGGTCGAGGTCCGCGCGATCGCAAAGAAGAACAACCCCCAGGCCGCCACCATCAGCACCGCCGCGGCGACGACCCAAGGCATGTCGCGACGCCCCGGCAGCAGCGCCCGCCGCCGCCGGCGCGCGATCATCCAGACCGTCAACCCGATGAGGCCAAAGGCGCAGCGAAACCAGGTCGTGGTAACCGCATCCGTGCCGGCCCCGGCGACAAAGACGCCGATCGTGCCGAGCAAAACCCCGCCCAGCACGAAAGCCGCCAACCCGCTGCCGCGCGGCGTGGCCGCTTGGGATGCCAGGCAGGCTGAGGAATTGCTCATGCGCTCTTCTTCCCCCTCCCCCTTCAGGGGGAGGGTAGGGGTGGGGGGTGCGTCCCGCAAACCATGCCCTCGACACCGATTTCCGAAAACCGGATAATTCGAAACCTATCCATCCGATAATCGAAAACCGGCCGAAGCGCCCATGCAACACGACCTGCAACTCGACTGGCTGCGCTGCTTCGTGGCGGTGATCGACACCGGCTCGCTCTCCGCCGCGGCGCCCGAGCTGCACCGCTCGCAATCCGCGGTCAGCATGCAGCTGAAGAAGCTGGAATCCGCCCTGGGTTACCGCGTGCTCGAGCGCGGCCCCCGCCGGATGGCGCTGACGCGCGAGGGCCAGGCCCTGCTCACCTATGCGCGCCGCATCCTCGACCTCCACGCCGAGGCCAAGGCGGCGGTCGGCGAAAGCGAGGCGCTCAGCGGCCGCGTCCGCCTCGGCGTGCCCGACGACTACGCGGCGAAGTACCTGACCCCGGTGCTGAAGCGCTTCGCCCCGCGCCATGCGCAAGTCGAGATCGAGCTCACCTGCGAGCAATCCACCGCGCTGATCCCGCGCGTCGCCCGAGGCGAGATCGACCTTGCCCTGGTCTCACGCCAGGACGCGCGCGCCGGCACGCTCTTGTTCCACGAGCCTCTGGTCTGGGTCGGCGCGCCGCAATTCCAGCTCTGGCGCCACGACCCTTTGCCGATCGCGGTCTACGAGGAGACCAGCCTCGCCCGCCGCCACGCCGTGAAGGCCCTGGCCCAGCAGGGCCGGGCGTTCAAGATCGTCTACAACAGCTCCAGCCTCGCCGGCCAGATCGCCGCCGTCGAAAGCGGCCTCGCCGTCGCCGTGCTCACGCAATGCAGCGTCCCGGAAGGCCTCGACATTCTCGGCCGCGAGCACGGCCTCGGCCCGCTGGACCCGATGCAAGTCGCCGTCCACCGCAGCAAGGCCTCGCGGGGCGAGAAGGCAGTGGACATGCTGCACGGGCTGCTGGTGCGGACGTTAAGGTCGGCGCCAATCTCTTAGGGTCACGTCGAAATCCCACTCGGTCGTCATCCCCGGGCTTGGCCCGGGGATCCACGAGTTTACCGGCCTGCCGCGCACTGAAAGCCAAACAGCGCTGCGTCTGGATAGCCTTGAAGTTACGCAATGTCTGGCTATATTACTGGATATAGGAGAGCGACCATGGGCAAAGCACAGCGACGCGCCATCCAGAACTACCGCTCCCGCCTCAGCGAGCGCGGGCTGGCGCGTTTCGAGGTGCTGGGGCGCGACGCCGACCGCGATCTGATCCGCTCGGTCGCCCGGAAGCTGGCGGAAGACACCTCGGAAGCGGCGGCGTTGCGCGCCGCCGTCAGCCAGTCGGTCACGGGCGAGCCGCCGCGCAAGGGCGGCATCCTGGCCGCACTGCGCCGCTCGCCGCTGGTCGGCGCCGACCTCGACCTCAAGCGCCCGCGCGAGGCCGGGCGCAAGATCAAGCTCTGATGCGCTTCCTGCTCGACACCAACATCATCAGCAACGTCACGCGGCCGTCGCCCTCCGCAGCCCTCTTGGATTGGATGGCCGATCAAGCCGACCAGAACCTCTACATCTCCGCGCTGACCGTCGCGGAGATCAGCCGCGGAGTCCTGGAGAAACCGGCCGGCAAGCGCCGCCGCGAACTGGAGTCATGGTTCGCCGGCCCGGAAGGCCCGCAGGCCTTGTTCGCCGGCCGCGTCCTCCCCTTCGACGAGAAAGCCGCCCTCGCCTGGGCCCGCCTGATGGCCGAAGGCAAGACCCGCGACCGCCCGCGCAGCGCCCTCGACACCATCATCGCCGCCATCGCCCAGGCCAACGACTGCATCGTCGTCACCGACAACGAACGCGACTTCACCGGCGTCGAGACAATCAATCCGATGAAGGCGGGGCGATAGCACGGCCTCGCTGACTCCCTCCCCCGACTTCGGGGGAGGGTTGGGGTGGGGGTGCCCCACACGCGACCTCACGCAACTCTTCTTCCGCTCTCGCCACCACGCCGCCGTCATCCCGGGACTTGGTCCCGGGATCCACGCCTTTCTCACCACCGCTTAGGTACGGCAGAAGCGGCCCGTTCTATGCTTTGAGAATCTCGTGGAGGATCGCCACCACGTAGAGACGAAGCTGGACCACTGTTTGGCGCTCACTTGCAACATGGGTGGCCTTGGAGGATCGTTCGTAGACAGCTCGCGTGAGCAACGCAATTGATTCTTCGAACGTCGTGACCGCTTGCTCGGTAACACCGCTCGAAGAGCGGTTTGCTTTCTTTTTCATGATGAAACGTACTTTCTGCTTCATCGTCGGAGCGGGTCGGCCGTCCTCATGTGAATAGCCCGGCATTGAGGTCACCTCGCTGTCCGCTGCGAGATGGTCGAGGATTTCTCTCAATGCCTCACGCAATTCGAGGGCAGGGCCGCGAAACGAAACTCTGCTGTCATCTGCTAGGTCGAGAATTGCTTGCTGGTATGACTGCGCGGCAGACGGAACGAGGGCGTCTAACATTCTAATGATCTCGTTGTCTTCGCTGCTGTTGCGCGCACTCACTTCAGCCTTCACTCCGTGCGAAGGCGGTAGAAGCTTTTGGATGTCAGTAAGAGCGAATGTTACCCCGAAGGCTTTTAACTGGACGCTCCCGTGGCGTATCCAAGTAGAAAAGTCGCCTGCAGCCCAATCTTGTTCGAGCGCCCCATGTCCCTCTGCCCACCAAAAATCCCTCGGAACATCTTGGTTGTGAGCCACACGCGGGCCTTCGTGAAACAGCTCCGCGCGGGCGCGGATCATTCCCGCGTGCGCGCGTTCGCAAATCCGAAGATGCGCGGAGAACTCAGCCATGATGGGGGCGAGCATCTCTACCGCCTCTGCTGCTCTGACCCATTCGACCTGTTTGGAAAGACTCGCGTTGACGATGCATGCCTTGAGAACATCTAACTCTTCGAGACGATGTTCCACCCGCCATTTGAGTCGCAGATCAGTTCTATCAATGTGATCGTTATCAAATCCAAAAATAAAGTTATGACCTTCAATATTCTGATCCAGAAAAGTTAAGGTCTTCTCCTGAAGAATGGTATGACGCTTCATGTTGCCTGCGCCGTCAGCGTATACGTTGGATTCTATATTGCAATCGAATGGCTGATCGTGGATTTGAGCGACAACAGACTGCCATTCGCGCCACTCTTCAATGAGCTTATCCAGTTCTGACACAACCCAGTCTCGGTCAGGATTGCTCAGAGTGATTTTTCGCGGTCTCCTCTCGCTTTTCATGGCTGTGTCTTCGGCATCGGGATGTTTGGCTTCGAAATGAGAGAGTACCGCGTTCTAGCTACCATGCCACTCGATTTAACGATCAATAGGTGTGGTGCTGAATGCGTGAACCCTCAATTCTGCCCCAGAGGCCCCGCACCCTTCGTCATAAGCCGCTGCGCCACGCACTGCGCCGCCCCGGCCGCCATCGGAAACCGGGTCTCGCGCATGGACTCCGGCGCCGGGGATCACCCGACCAGCGTCATGCCGCAACCCTTCGCCGCCGCGCGGTCGAAGGTCATCGTTCGGGTGCAGCCTGCGGCGGCGGCGGCTTGCTGGATGAGGCAGTCCGCGAAGTCGGCATTGGAGCCGGCAAAGAGGCGGAGCGCTTTCCAGATCACTTCGGCGCGCTCGACGACGATTTCCTTGGTGCGCAACAGGGCTTCGAAGGCTTCCACCAGCTGGTGCCGGTCGAGCTCATAGGCGGAGGACAACACCCACGCCAGTTCCACGGCGGCGACCATGGAAACGAAGCCGGGGGCCTCTGCGGTCAGGGATTCCAGCAACCGGCTCGCCGCGGCCGACTGAACGGCATCGTCCTGCATGATGTAGCGCACCAGGACATTGGTATCGAGCCCGATCATCGGCCCACCCGGTTCACTTGCCGGTGTTCTTCGCCGACGCGCCGCGCCGGGCGATGGCCGCATTCATCGTCTCGATCGACACGCTCTTGCGGGGCTTGCCGAACATGCCTTTCAGCGCGGTCACGGGCCGGGTCGCAGCGATGACCTCATAACGGCCGGCCGCGATCTCGACAAATTCGACCCGGTCGCCGGCATCCACCCCGAGTGCCGCCCGCACCGTCGCCGGTATGGTGATCTGCCCCTTGCTGGTCAGTGTGGCCGTAGTCATCGAAAGGCTCCGTCGGTTGTTCCTTACAATATAGTAAGGAATGGCTCTTGCGCAAGGACCCGCTTCCGGATTGACGATCATGCCGTCCGTGGCGGCGCGTCCTGGCCGCTCACTTCTCCCCCGGAAACCCCACACCCTTGGTCGTGAACCGCTGCCCCCCGCGCGCACGTCCCGCGCGCTGCTTCGGCCGCGCCTTCGCACCCGGCTCCTTCGCCGCCCACCCCGCCGGCTGCCGTTCCGGCACGAGCTGGTCCTCGCGCGACCCGATCAGATCCCCGCGCCCCATCTTCTGCAATGCCTCGCGCAGCACCGGCCAGTTGTCCGCATCGTGATAGCGCAGGAACGCCTTGTGCAGCCGGCGTTGCGTCAGGCCCTTCACCGCCTGCACTTCCTCGCTCCCGCCATGCCGCACCGCCTTCAGCGGGTTGACGCCGCTGTGATACATCGCTGTGGCCGTGGCCATCGGTGAGGGCAGGAAGGTTTGCACCTGGTCGGCGCGGTATTTGTTCTTCTTCAGCCAGAGCGCGAGGTTCATCATGTCCTCGTCGGTCGTGCCGGGATGCGCCGCGATGAAGTAGGGGATCAGGTAGTATTTCTTCCCCGCCTTCTTCGCCGCCGCGTCGAACATCGCCTTGAAGCGGTCATAGGCGCCGATCCCCGGCTTCATCATCTTGTCGAGCGGCCCGCGCTCGGTGTGCTCCGGCGCGATCTTCAGATACCCGCCGACGTGATGCGTCACCAGCTCCTCGACATATTCCGGGCTCTTGATCGCGAGGTCGTAGCGCACGCCGCTCGCCACCATCACCTTCTTCACCCCCTTGGTCTCCCGGACCTTGCGATAGAGCCGGATCAGATCGTCGTGGCTGGTGTTGAGGTTGGGGCAGATCTCCGGGAAGACGCAGGAGGGGCGCCGGCAGGCGGCCTCGATCTTCGGGTCCTTGCAGGCCATGCGGTACATGTTGGCGGTCGGCCCGCCGATATCGGAGATCACGCCGGTGAAGCCCGGCGTCTTGTCGCGGATCTTCTCGATCTCTTGAAGAATTGAACCCTCCGAGCGGTTCTGGATGATCCGGCCCTCATGCTCGGTGATCGAGCAGAAGCTGCAGCCGCCGAAACAGCCGCGCATGATCGTGACCGAGAACTTGATCATGTCCCAGGCGGGGATCTTCGCATCGCCATAGGAGGGATGCGGCGCCCGCGCATAGGGGAGGTCGTAGACCGCGTCCATCTCCTGCGTGCTGAGCGGGATCGGCGGCGGGTTCAGCCAGATGTCGCGGTCGCCATGTCTTTGAACGAGGGGACGCGCATTGCCGGGATTGCTCTCCCGGTGCAGCACACGGCTTGCCCGCGCATAGGCCTCCTTGTCCTCGATCACCTGCTCGTAGTCGGGGAGGCGGATCACCACGTCGCCCTTGGCGCGCGCCGCGCCCTCATCGCTTGAGTCGAGATCGTCGGCGCGGAGCTCGGTGTACGTGTCGGGCACCTTGCGATAGAGCGCGACACCGCGGATGTCGTCGAGATCGCTGGGGCGTTCGCCGGCATCGAGCCGCCGCGCGACTTCAACGACCGCGCGCTCGGCATTGCCATAGAGCAGCAGGTCGGCCTTGGCATCGGCCAGCATCGAGCGCCGCACCTTCTCCGACCAGTAGTCGAAATGCGCGATCCTTCTGAGCGAGGCCTCGATGCCGCCGAGGATCACCGGCACGTCCTTCCAGGCCTCGCGGCAGCGCTGTGCATAGACGAGCGTGCAGCGGTCCGGCCGCTTGCCGCCTTCGCCGCCCGGCGTATAGGCATCGTCATGCCGCAGCTTCCGGTCGGCGGTGTAGCGGTTGACCATGGAATCCATGTTGCCGCCGGTGATGCCGAAGAAGAGCCGCGGCTTGCCCAGCGCCTTGAAGGGCTCCGCCGACTGCCAGTCCGGCTGCGCGATGATCCCGACCTTGAACCCCTGCGCCTCCAAGAGGCGCCCGATGATCGCCATGCCGAAGCTCGGGTGATCGACATAGGCATCGCCGGTCACCAGCACGATGTCGCACTGCTCCCAGGCGAGCGCGGTCATCTCTTCGCGGCTCATCGGCAGGAAGGGTGCGGCCTGGCTCGCCCGGGGGCGGGACGCGGGCATCAGCGGCGGGGTGATCGCGACCTGGGTCTCCATGGCGCACGCATAGGACGCTGCGGCCGCAAAGGCAACCCGCCGACTCCCGCATCGACTCTCGAGAACAAACATGGTACAGTTACCGGGTTGCCGATTCCAGCCGACGGGATCCGCCGGCCTGCAACCCCGACCGGGCCCCGACAGAATCACCCGACCCCGACGGGACCAGCGAACCTTTACAGGGCCTTTACGCTGCGCGGATGTGCTTTTGGCCCCTGCCGCGAGAATTTGTGAAGTCCTGCCAGAGAGTTAGCCTGCCTTTCCAGGGTGGGAAAAGGCCGGGGGGTCGTAAAGGTCGGCCCGCGCCCGGCTCACGGCGCGACCTGTCCAGCGTAGCTTTAGCGAAGCTGGATGGCGGCCCGGAACGTGACGTCGAAAGAGGAGGTGTTGCCGAAGAACTCCGTCGGTTCCGCGCTCTGGTAGCGGGCGTCCACGGTCTTGCCGTCGAGCGTCTTCGGGGTGAACACATCGGCGGTGGAGAGCCCGCTGGGCGAGGGGCCCTTGAAGCCGTTGTGGCGCCAGACGGTGGAAATCGGCTTGCCCGAGGCGTCGAGGATGATCTCGAAGGCATGCAGCTTGCCGGCATCGGCGAGATCGCTGCGGGCGAAGTCGTCGCTGAGCGCGGTCGCGTCCAGCGGCACGTCGCTCACGATCACCAGCGTGTCGGTGGTGCTCTTGTCGAAGAAGCCCGGCACCGACTGCGCATAGGCATAGGCGACCTCGGTCACCTGGCCGTTGACCGTCAGCGTGCCTTCGGCCTTGCCCTCCGCCGGATCGGCCAGGCTGCCCATCGCCGTCGCCGAGAGGGCGAGCAGGCTGAAACCGGCCAGGACCATGGATTGGCGTGTGAGCGGATTCATCGACGAAGCTCCTGCGGATACGGGTGGCAGAGGCCAGTGGGTATCCCGGGCTTCACCGCGGGTTCACGCCCGCCCCGTGATCCCGCTCACTCCCACTCGATCGTTCCCGGCGGCTTGGAGGTGTAGTCGTAGCAGACCCGGTTGATGCCCTTGACCTCGTTGACGATCCGCGTCGCCATCCGGCCGAGCAAAGCCGGCTCGAAGGGATAGAAATCCGCCGTCATGCCGTCGGTGGAGGTGACGGCGCGCAGCGCGCAGACATGATCATAGGTGCGGCCGTCGCCCATCACGCCGACCGTCTTCACCGGCAGCAGCACGGCGAAGGCCTGCCAGATCTGGTCGTAGAGCCCGGCCTTGTCGATCTCTTCCAGATAGATCGCATCGGCCTTCCTGAGGATGTCGAGCTTCTCCCGGGTGATGTCGCCGGGAATGCGGATCGCAAGGCCCGGGCCGGGGAAGGGATGGCGCCGGATCATCTGCTCCGGCAGGCCGAGCTCGCGGCCCAGCGCGCGGACCTCGTCCTTGAACAGCTCGCGCAGCGGCTCGACCAGCTTGAGGTTCATCCGCTCCGGCAGGCCGCCGACATTGTGATGGCTCTTGATGGTGACGCTGGGACCGCCGGTGAAGGAGACGCTTTCGATGACGTCGGGATAGAGCGTGCCCTGGGCCAGGAAGGCCGCGCCGCCGATCTTCTTCGCCTCCTCGTCGAACACCTCGATGAACAGGCGGCCGATGGTCTTGCGCTTCTGTTCCGGATCGGTGACGCCGGCGAGCTGGCCGAGGAAGAGATCGGAGGCGTCGCGATGCACCAGCGGGATGTTGTAGTTGTCGCGGAACAGCCGCACCACCTGCTCCGCCTCGCCGCCGCGCAGCAGGCCGTGATCGACGAAGATGCAGGTCAGCTGATCGCCGATCGCCTCATGGATCAGCACCGCCGCGACCGAGGAATCGACGCCGCCGGAGAGCCCGCAGATCACCTTGCCCTTGCCCACCTGGGCGCGGATCTTGGCGATCATCGATTCCTTATAGGCCGCCATGGTCCAGTCGGCCTTGCAGCCGCAGATCTTGTGCACGAAGTTCTTGATGAGGGCCGCGCCCCGCGGCGTATGCACCACCTCGGGATGGAACTGCACGGCGAAGTATTTGCGCTTCTCGTCGGCGATCGCGGCATAGGGCGCGCCGTCGCTGACCGCCACCACCTTGAAGCCTTCCGGCAGCCGGACGACGCGGTCGCCATGGCTCATCCAGACCTGGTCGGTGTCGCCGGGCAGCCAGACCCCATCGAAGATCGCCGAGGGTTCCTTGATTTGCAAGGTGGCGCGGCCGAACTCGCGGTGATCCGAGCCATGCACCTCGCCGCCCAATTGCGCGCACATGGTCTGCTCGCCGTAGCAGATGCCGAACACCGGCAGCTTCGACTGCCAGACCTCGTTGGGCGCCCGCGGCCCGTCCTCCGTCGTGACCGAATGCGGGCTACCGGAGAGGATGATCCCCTTCGGGTCGAAGCCCTTGATCTTCGCGGCGTCGGTGTTGAACGGCATGATCTCGCAGTAGACGCCGGCCTCGCGCACCCGCCGCGCGATCAGCTGCGTCACCTGCGATCCAAAATCGAGAATGAGAATGCGATCGGTCATGAATATCCTTGCGTCGTCTTAGAAAGCATTCAGGGACAGGCGATGCTCAATGGCCTGCGACAGCGCCCGCGAATCGAGTCCGAACAGCACGGGCGGGATGCCGATCCGTTTGCACGGTCGCTTACGCCAGCGCGGGCGCGTCATGCGGTACTTGTCGGAAGTGATGAGATCCAGAATCACCAGCGGAAAAGGGAAGACTGCCTTCCTTTGAATGCCCGCAATATCTCCCCAAAGGATTGTCGATGGCGTTATCCGGTTGAAACGGAGACCATCCTCCGAAAGCTCCAGCGCAATCGGGGTGGTGAAGACGGTGGCAAACAACGAATAGCCGCCCATGGCGAGGAAGGCATACTCATAGCCGGGAAAGACGTGAAGGCTCGGCAGACCCAGCATAGGCAATAACCCTACCGAAGCGATCCCTACGGAGGCGATTATGCGGCAGCAGCGCTCTGCGAAAGGCTCGGAGAGCCGGACGGTCACACTCGGATTAAACAAACCGGCAGGATGATGAGGGCGAATGTCACGCCAGACGCGCAAGAGGGCGCCAGGCAGGAACCCGGCGAACATGCAGGCGATGCCGAGGCTCTCGGACTTCAAGAGAGAACTTCTCGCCGCGATTTCGTAGGAGACGCTGGAGTAGATGCACCACGCCAGGAGCAGGAGGAAACCGAGGTGGAAAAGCAATGTGCGCCGTCCGGACACAGATCAGCCTCTCTGCGCCGGTTGGCAGGCCGCGATCAGCGCATCGAGGTCCTGCCATCCATACGCCACGTCCGGCGCGCCTTCATCGACACCCTCGGCGAAGACCGTGCCGCCGAGCTTGTCGTAGAGCTTGCGATAGTCGTTGTCGCGGAAAGCCCAGAGCATCGGCGCGCGCTTGCCGCCGACCTGCCAGTGATGGGCGATCTCGGCCATTAGCGCGCGGCCCAGGCCTTTGCCCTGTGCTGCGTGGCGGCAATGGACGATGTTGATCTCGCAGTCGAAGTCCTTGAGCTTCGGCTGGCCGGGGATCTCGCGGGTGATCTCGTGATCCAGCACCGGCCCGCCATAGATGAAGCCGAGGATCGGCCCGTCGGGCTCCTGCTGGCCGACCAGGACCAGGTTCTGCCCGTCCTGCATCTTGTGCTTCCAGTAATCCAGCCGCTTCTCCGGCTGCTTCGCCGCGATCTGCGCGTCGCTGACGACGCCGGCATAGGCGCTCTTCCAGCCGAGGTAGTGGATCTCCGCGATCTCCAGCGCGTCGTCGAGCACGGCCGGGCGGATCAGGTAGCCGCTCACGCCGGCGTCTCCACCGCCGCCTTCCGCTCCATCACCGCGACGAAGAAGCCGTCGGTGCCATGCTTGCCCGGGGTCAGCACCAAAGTATCGCCGTCGCCCGGATACGGCGTCTCAAGGCCCAGCCGCTCGGTCGCCTCGGCCCAGACCTTGGGCGCGGGCAGCAGCGCGAAATCCTGGTTGGCTTCGAGAAAGGCTGCGACTTGATCGGCATTCTCTTCCTTGAACAGCGAGCAGGTCGCATAGACCAGCCGCCCGCCGGGCTTCACCAGCCGCGACGCGCTGTCGAGGATGCGGCGTTGCAGATCGACCAGCTCCTCGAGGTCCTTTGGCTTCAAGCGCCATTTCGCATCCGGGTTGCGGCGCCAGGTGCCGGCCCCGGAGCAGGGCGCGTCGATCAACACCCGGTCATAGCCGCCGGCATGGCGCTTCACCCAGGGATCGCGTTCCGAGGAGAGATCGCGGCGCTCGACATTGTTGATCCCGGCGCGGCGGATGCGGGTCGCGGAGCGCTCGATCCGGCCTTTGAGCACGTCCATCGCGACCAGCTTGCCCTTGTTCTCCATCATCGCCGCCAGGGCCAAAGTCTTGCCGCCGGCGCCGGCGCAGAAATCGACCACCCGCTCGCCGGGCTGAGGGTTCACCATCAGCGCGATAAGCTGCGAGCCCTCGTCCTGGATCTCGATCAGGCCGTCCTTGAAGACGGTGAGGGTCGCCAGCGGCGCGCGGCCTTCGACCCTGAGGCCCCAGGGCGAGAGCGGCGTTGGCTTGGCCTCGATATCGGCCTCGCGCAAGGCGCGGATCGCCTGCGCCCGCGTGCCCTTCAGGGTGTTGACCCGGATATCGGTGGTGGCTTCCACCAGCGCCGCGCGCATCTCGGCTTCGAGATTCTTGCCGAAGGCGCGTCTCAGGCGCTCCTCGCACCATTCGGGAAATTCGTAGCGCACCCAGAGCGGCGCCTTGGGATCCTCGAGCGTCTGGCCTTCCAGCGCCTTGGCGATCCGCTTCTCGGTCTGGTCGAGGGTCGGCGGGCGATATTGGCCGCCGTCGAAGGCGCCGGCGATCCGGTCGGCCGACCAGCCTTCCATCACCGCCATGCGCGCAATCATCCGCGCCCGCTCCAGCTCCGGCAGCTTCACGTCGCCGCGCGCCCGGTCGAGCTTCCAGCCCAGGGCCGCGCGCCGGCGCAGGATGGCATAGACATGGTCGAGCACCGCGCGCCGGTCGGCGCCGCCGATATAGCGCCGGGTGCGGAAGTAGGCCGCGGTGGCGCGATCGGCCGGCGCCGTTCCTTCGTGGATCGCTTTCAGCAGTTCAATCGCGGCTTGGAGTCGGGCGCCTGGAGTCACTTACGGTGTCACTTACATGTTCTGCCGATAGTTCGGCGCTTCGCGGGTGATCTGCACATCATGGACATGGCTCTCCGCGAGGCCGGCATTGGTGATCCTGAGGAACCGGCACTTGGTCTGCATCTCCGGGAGCGTGGCGTTGCCGGTATAGCCCATCGCCGCCTTCAAGCCGCCGACCAGCTGGTGGATCACGGTGCCGGCGGGACCCTTATAGGGAACGCGACCCTCGATGCCCTCGGGCACGAGCTTCAGCTTGTCGGCCACTTCCGCCTGGAAGTAGCGGTCGGCGGAGCCGCGGGCCATCGCGCCCAAGGAACCCATGCCGCGATAGGACTTGTAGGAGCGGCCGTTGTAGAGGAAGACCTCGCCCGGGCTCTCGTCAGTGCCGGCCAGCAGCGAACCGACCATGGCGCAATCCGCGCCGGCCGCGATCGCCTTGGCGAGGTCGCCGGAATATTTGATGCCGCCGTCGGCGATCACCGGGATGTTGGATTTGTGGGCGCGCTCCGCGGCATCGGTGATCGCGGTCAGCTGCGGCACGCCGACGCCGGCGACGATGCGGGTGGTGCAGATCGAGCCCGGGCCGATGCCGACCTTGATCGCATCGGCGCCCTGGTCGATCAGCGCCTGGGCGCCGTCGGCTGTGGCGACATTGCCGGCCACCACCTGGCAGTCGTTGGAGAGGCGCTTGGCCGCGGCGACCGCGGAGAGCACGCCTTCAGAATGGCCATGCGCGGTGTCGATCACCAGCACGTCGACGCCGGCCTCGAGCAAGGCTTCGGCGCGGCGGAGCCCGTCTTCGCCGACGCCGACCGCGGCGGCGACGCGCAGGCGTCCGCGCTCGTCCTTGCTGGCGGAGGGATAAGCCTGGGCCTTCTCCATGTCCTTGACGGTAATGAGGCCGATGCAGCGATAGGCGTCATCGACCACCAGCAGCTTCTCCAATCTATGCTGGTGCAGCAGCTTGCGCGCCTCGTCATGCGCGGTGCCGGACTTCACCGTGACCAGGCGGTCCTTGGTCATCAGGTTGCCGACGGTCTCGTTCATGTCGGTGGCGAAGCGGACGTCGCGGTTGGTGAGGATGCCGACCAACTTGCCGGAAGACTTCTCGACCACCGGGAAGCCGGAGATCTCATGCGCCTCCATCAGCGCGCGGGCCTCGGCCAAAGTCGCCTCGGGATGGATGGTCAGCGGGTTCACCACCATGCCGCTTTCGAACCGCTTCACCTTGCGGACCTCTTCGGCCTGGCGCGCAATGTCGAGATTCTTGTGGATGACGCCCATGCCGCCGTGCTGCGCCATGGTGATCGCCATCCGGGCCTCGGTCACCGTGTCCATGGCCGAGGAGAGCAGCGGGATCGAGAGCTGGATCCGTTTGGTCAGCTTGGTCGCCGTGACCGCCGTCGCGGGCAGCACGGCGCTTCGCGCCGGCTCCAGCAGCACGTCGTCAAAGGTCAGAGCGTCACGGATTTCCATCGCCAAACCCCGCTGGAGGGACCGTCGGTGGAAACCGGTCCGTCCTTAAAGTGTATTCCTGCCCGGAATCGGGTTGGCGCGGCATCATACACAGGGACTTCCGGCCGTCCAGGAAAAGGGCCGGAAAACCGCGGTTTCGAGCCGCAGGGCAGGCATGCCCCCATGGCTATGGCGTCCGAGATTTGACTTCGCTATATCTGGGAGTCGGGGCCGGTCTCCGGCCTCAATTCCGCGCTCATCTTGAATTGGACCATTGGATGGTCCAAATTGTCTTGGATGATTGGTCCAGCGATAGGTGCGGCATGCGCATTTCGGTCTCCGAAGCAAAAGCCCAGCTCACCGAACTCGTACGTCGTGCGGAAGCCGGCGAGGAAGTCGTGCTGACGCGTCATGAGCAAGAGGTCGCGCGCATTATTCCGTCGAAAAAGGTGGTCGATCGCGCGGAGCGTCGCCGCATCATTGAGGAGATCAGCAAGGCGGCGGCAGCCGAAGCGACTCCCGGCCCCTGCGCCGCGCGCAGCCAGGATTTCCTTTATGACGAGTTCGGCGTGCCAAGATGATCGTCGTCGATACCTCGGCGATCATGGCTGTGTTGTTGAGAGAAGCGCCGGGCGAAGCCTGCTCCAAAGTTCTCGATCTCGAAGAGGACTTGCAGATTTCAGCCGGCACGTTCGCTGAGGTCTTGATCGTTGCCGCCGGGCGCCGCATTGCACGACGAGCGTCGGATCTTGTCGAGCAACTGGGCATTGCGATCATCCCCGCTACCGAAGCTACGGCGCGCCAAGTCGGTGCTGCATACGAACGGTGGGGTAAAGGCTTCCACGCCGCGAGTCTCAACTTCGGAGACTGCTTTGCCTACGCTCTGGCGAAGGAGCGCGGCTGCCCCTTGCTCTATGTCGGTGGCGATTTCTCAAAGACGGATATAAAGAGCGCGATCTAACGCTCTATAGGATGCTGCCGGGCCAGTTCCCAACCACGATCGTAGCGGCAAGTCCGGAGATCGCCATAAAGCCCGCCGACGCGCCACGCCGTTGCAGTAGAAACGGCATTGCCAAGCCTGTTGCGAGCAGGACGACTCGAACCCAGCCGCCCGTCAGATAATTCTCTTGGCTTCGCAGGATTCGCAACTCGGCAAATGCACCTTCCCAGCCCCAGGGATAGCAACCGCCTTGCATGAAGGCATCGACGGTCTCGCAACCTTGCCCAAAATGGGCCTGCCACAGATCGACGGTGAAGTAGAGCAACGCAAGCAGCAGAAGTGCCTGGAGTGCGATTTCCCATCGGGATGGAGCGCGCAGCGTCACGACCGTCCCCGGAAACTCAGCGCCACCACGTAGATCTCCGCCGAATCCTTGCGGCTGGCGGCCGGCTTCACGTGGCGGACCTCCTCGAAATCGCGTTTCAGCGTCTTCAGGAGATCGCCGGTGGCGCCGCCCTGCAGCACCTTGGCGATGAAGGTGCCGCCGGGCGCCAGCACCTCGGCCGCGAAGGCATAGGCGGTCTCGGCGAGCGCCATGATCTTCAGATGGTCGGTCTGCTGGTGTCCGGTCGCGGAGGCGGCCATGTCGGACAGCACCACATCCGCTTCGCCGTCCAGCAGGGCCTTGAGCTTGTCCGGCGCCTCGTCGCTCATGAAATCGAGATGCAGGATCTCCGCGCCCGGCAGCGGATCCATCTCCAGGATGTCGATGCCGATGACTTTACCGCGCCCCGACTTCAGCACCTTCTCGCCGGCGACCTGGGTCCAGCCGCCGGGCGCGGCGCCGAGATCGACCACGCGGGCGCCGGGCTTCAGGAACTGGAAGCGCTCGTCCAGCTGCAGCAGCTTGAAGGCGGCGCGCGAACGGAAGCCCTGCTTCTTTGCCTCGGCGACATAGGGGTCGTTCAGCTGGCGGTGCAGCCAGCGCGTGGAGGAGGCGGTGCGTTTGTTGGCAGTCTTCACCCGCTCGGTGAGGCCGCGCCCTGATGGATTGGAGCTCCTGCCGCCCCTCGTCATGTCCGGCTGACGCGCCCCGCCCTTGGGGCCACCCTTCGAACCGCGCGCCATGCTCTAGGCCGAGAGGACTTGGCCGTTGGCGAGCGGAATCGGCGCTTCCAGTGCGGCGTTGCGCGCCGGGCCGCTCATCAGGCTCATCAGAATGCCTTCGCGCACGCCGCGATCGGCGACCCGCAGCCGTCCCACCGGCCAGAGCTTGCAGATCGCCGACAGAATGGCGCAGCCCGAGAGAACGAGATCCGCGCGCTCCAGACCGATGCAGGGAATCTGTGCGCGGCCGGCCACGTCGCGGCGCGCGATGTCGCCGCTGATCCGCTCGACATCGGCGAAGTCGAGATAGGAGCCGTCGACCTGGCCGCGGTCATAGCGCGGCAGCCCGAGGCGGATGCCGGCGAGTGTCGTCACCGTGCCGGAGGTGCCGAGCATCTGCACCTCGCCGGCGCCGATGGCGCGGGCGGCGCTGATGGCGCGGTGCAAGGGCTCCAGGTGTGCCGCGACCAGATCGACCATGCGCTGGTAGAAGGCCTCGGCGCTCTCGCCGGCCCCAGCCTCGGCGCCGAATTTCTCGGTGAGCGACACGACGCCCAGCGGCACCGAATGCCAGGCCACCATCTCCGGCGCCTGGTTGGGTCGGAAGCGCAGCCAGCCAAGCTCGGTCGAGCCGCCGCCGATGTCGAAGACGATCGCGTAGGGCCGGTGCTTGTCGAGCAGCGGCAGGCAGCCCTTGAAGGCGAGCTGGGCTTCCTCGCCGGTGGTGATGATGTCGAGCCGCACGCCGGTCTCGGCCAGCGTCCGGCCGACGAAGTCGGTGCAGTTCTCGGCGCGGCGGCAGGCTTCGGTGGCGACCGCGCGGCTGAGTGTCACCCCACGCCGCGCCATCTTGCCGGCGCAGATCTTTAGGGCTTCGAGGGTGCGGTTGATGGCGGCTTCGGAGAGCCGGCCGGTCTGCGACACGCCCTCGCCGAGGCGGACGATGCGCGAGAAGGCGTCGATCACATGGAATCCGGATCCGGCATGCCGGGCCACGAGCAGCCGGCAATTGTTGGTGCCGAGATCGAGCGCGGCCATGATTTCGCCGGGCCGGGCGGCGCGCGCAAACACCGGCTGCGCAGCCTCCGCCGGACCGGAAAGGCCCGTAATCACCGTCTGTAACTCCTCAGCCCGGGTCGCCGCCGCCGCGCTTCGCCCGGGGCCTCCCCGGAGCGCCGGCCGCTCTCGCGCCTGGACCGTTCCACCGCCGATCCTACACGCAACGGGGTACAAAATGAAGGATTTGGGACAGGCCTTCAGCCCAAGCCGGGCTGAATCGGGCGGAAAACCGCGGGATTCCGCGCTTTTCGGCGCCGGGAATGCCGGAAAGCCGTCCGCGTGAAAGGCGGGTTGAAACTCCAGAGTCGAGACGATAAATTCCGCCCGCTTCCGCCGACCCGGCCTCCTTATATAGAGTGCCGGTCATAAGGCCCCTGCTGGGGGATCGTCTAGCGGTAGGACTACGGACTCTGACTCCGTCAACCCTGGTTCGAATCCAGGTCCCCCAGCCATCCGCTCCCGCCACAGTTTCGATCGGCACACTGCGACGCTGACGCCGGTCAGCGGCCGCACGGCGATTCGTGCCGTCGATGATCCGGAAGGATCTAGGCCAATGGATCCAAGGCCATCCTCCGCCTGATCTGCGCCCGTTTAACCGCCGCCTGAACCGTTGGCTGCATCGCCGCGCTCGATCTTCCATGGACCATCGGCATCGATTGTCAGTCTCGGTTGCACGCGATCATCCTCGCTCGAATTGCGCGACCAGCGAAGACGAGGCGGCGCGACGTGGCTCTCAAGGTCATGATCATCCAATCGCAGAAGGACGTGCTCGGCCAAGTCGTCGAAACGGCCATTATCGACGCGCCGGATTTCGAGCTGGCGGAAGACCGCGTTGTCGCGATCGAGAACATGGGTCTCGCACTGGAGACGCATGGCGCGACCCTGGACGTGCTGATCGCGATCGGCGACGGCCTGCCGGTGCGAACCGTGTTGGCCTGGTATCCGAGCCTCATCGTGTCGCACATCGTCATCGGCCCGGATGCCGTCCACCTGGACTTGAAGCATGTCGGCCTCGATCAGCTGCTGTCGACCTTGCGCCTGCTCCACCGCAAAGAGGATGACCGCGCCGCCGGCTGCGCACTGGAATACCACATCGCCTCTCGCCCCGGCCAAGCCGCCGACGATGCCTGCGAGGTGGTGCCGGCAGGCATGAAGGTCACCACCGCCATGACCAAGGCGCTGCGCTGGGTGGACGCGCTGCTGCTGCTCTATCACCAGCAGAATCCGCCGGCGGAAGGCGACATTCCGGGGCTGTCGCGGGGCGGCCGACTGCCGATCGAAGCCATGGTCAAGCCTGCCGCCGCAGAACAGGCCCTGCGGCTCGAGGCGGCGCGCGCCGCGCTGCTCGAAGCGGACAAGGCGTTGCGGGCCGAACTGGAGCGGGTCGGCGGGTCCGAGCCGCTGGGCGCGCTGCTTCATAATCTCTCGCTGAGCTTCCTCGAACTGCAGGCGATCCTGCTCTGCCTCGCTCCTGAACTCGATCTCCGCTACCAGGCGGCCTACGGGATGCTGCACGACGATCTCGGGCGGCGCTCCGCGACCCTGGGTCTGATCTGCGCCTTGCTGGGCGAAGCGGAGCTTGTCCGCGCCGAGCTGTCGCGGACGCAAGGCCTGGTGCGCTGGCGGCTGATCGAACAGGCAACCGCGCTGCCGCATGCGGACGAGCCGCTGCGCCTCGAACCTGAGCTTATCGCCTGGCTGCTCGGCGAGCATGACGCGCTGGCCGCGGATGGGCGTCTGCGGCGTATGGTCCGAGTTGCACCCTGGCCGGGCGCCGGCTGGGCGCGCGAACCTGAGCGCGCGCAGATGCCGCAACAGCTCGGCCGGCTGCTGGCGGAAACCGTCGCCGAGGACCGCGTCGTGCTCCTGACCGGCGACGGCGCCGATCGCTGGCGTGCCGATCTCGAGGCGGGGGCGACGACAGTTGGCAAGCCGCTGTTGCGCATCGTCCTCGGCGCCGCCAGCGAGGGGAATGCCGAGGAAATCGGCATCCGCATCGCGCGCCTGGCGCAAGTGCAGGCGGCTGTGCCGGTCGTCGATCTCTCGGAAATGGAGCCCGGCGCGACTCCATCGGACGGCGTCGCCCGCCTGTCGGTCGCGATCCAGGAGCGCGTGCCCCAGACCATGGTCATCGCGCCGGACGGCGAATGGCTGTTGGGCGCGATCGGTGCAAGGCGTTGCCTGCTGCTCCGGAACCAGAGGCTCGATCGCCGCGCCACCGGCGTGAGTTACGTCGCGGCCGCGGCCGAGGCCGGGCTCGCCATCACCGCGGAGGAGGGCGCCCGCCTCGCCCTCACTTTCGAACTGTCGCTGGGTGGAGTCGCGGCAGCGGCACGGCTGGCCGCCATGGAAAAGCCGGCGGCCGAGCTGGAAGGCAGAGCATTCCCGCGCTTGGTCGCGGCCTGCCGCAGGACCGCCAGCCCCGACCTGCCCAAGTTCACCCAGCGGATCGAGCCCGCCTTCTCGCTGGACGATGTGGTGCTGCCTGCGGAGCGCAAGGCGCAACTTCGGGAAATGATCGGCCATGTCCTGCATGCCCCCCGCGTGCTCAACGACTGGGGCTTCGGCGCGCAATTGCCCTATGGGCGCGGCGTGGCCGCGCTGCTGAGCGGTTCCAGCGGAACCGGCAAGACCATGGCTGCGCATGCGGCGGCGCGCGCGCTGGATGCCGTACTTTATGTTGTCGATATCTCCCAGGTCGCCAGCAAATACGTCGGCGAGATGGAGAAGAACATCGATGTGGTGTTCACCGAGGCCGAGCGCGCGGGCGCGGTCCTGCTGTTCGACGAGGCGGATGCCTTCTTCTCCAAGCGCAGCGAGGTCAAGGATGCCCATGACCGCTACGCCAACATGGAGGTGGCCTATCTGCTGCAGCGAATGGAGTCGTTCGCCGGCCTCGCCATCCTCACCACCAACTTCCGCCAGAACATCGATCAGGCCTTCCTGCGCCGGTTGCGATTCGTGATCGAGTTCCCGCGCCCCGGCGTCGAGGCCCGTGAGGCGATCTGGCGGCGGTGCTTTCCGCAGGACATGCGACAAGATTCCGCGATCGACTTCGCTTTCCTGGCGCGGCAGCTCGACATCACCGGCGGCAATATCCGGCAGATCCTGGTCGGCGCCGCCTTCGCCGCGGCGGCGGAGAACGCGCCGGCAATCGAGATGCGCCACATCGTTGCCGCCTCCGGCGCAGAACTCACCAAGCTCGGCAAGCAGAGCACGGCGCGCGAGTTCGCGGAGTACGAAAACTATCGCCGCCAGTCGGCCAACGCGGCGTGAGGCGAGGATGCAAAGCAACGCGATCCAGCAGGTCGGGGAAGCTTTCAAGGAACGCATCCGGGCAGCGCTCGCGGCGGAGCCGGATGCGCCGATCGGCGACCAGATAGTGGTGCATCTCGGACCGCTGGACGACGACGAGGCGAAGAACGCGGACGCCGTGCTCTTCCTCTATAGGGTCGCGACCAATGCCGAGCTCCGCAACAGTCCACATGCCGTCGATCCGGCGCACAATGGCGCGCCACCCGTACTTCATGAAGGCGCAGTCCCTCTCGATCTGCATTTCCTGCTGACCGGCGGGGGCGCGCTGAAGGGCGGCGAGACGGAAGCCCTATGGATCCTCGGCATCGCCATCCAGGCGATGAACGAGGAGCCGAACCTGGTGGCTGCGTCGCTTCAAGGCGAGACCGTTCGCGTCAGCCTCGACCCGGTCACGAGCGAGGAGATGAGCCGGATCTGGTCGCTGTTTCCGACCGTGAACTACCGCACCTCGGTCGCCTATCTCGCCTCGCCGGTCTGGATCGATCCCAAAACGCCGCGGGTCCAGGGACCGCCGGTGGTCGAGGAGCCGCACCGCTTCTGGCACAAGCGCACGAGGGCAGAGGCATGATCGCCGACGATGTCATCGGCCAGCCGGATCGCCCGAACCGCACGGTGCTGTTGGCGGTCGAGCTGATCGACCCGGTAGCGCGGAGCCTGGTGTCGCGGGGCGTCGAGGTGACGGCGGTCGGGTTGAGCAGCCGGCCGATCGTCAACGCGTCCGGCCGGTTCGTTTGGCTGACCGAGGGCCAGGCTTGGCCCCAGCGGATAGTGGTGACGCCGACCACGGCGCCCTATGCCGCGCAGATCGCCGCGCCGCCGGTCCTGCCCGAGCGGCTGCGCAGCATCTTCCTGCGACCGGCGCGCGACTACGAGCCGGTGGATGGAATCACTGGATTGCGCGGGCGGCTCAAGGCGACGGCCGCAGACGACGCGCCCCCGATTGTCGGCGCGCGTGTCCAGCTCGCCTGGTCCGATCACAAGGGCAATTTCCGCCCGCTGAAACCGAAGCCTGAGAGTGCCGGCGCCGACGATCCCGACGCGCCGTCGCCGGCCGAGGTGCAGACCGACGCAAACGGCGAGTTCATCGCCCTGCTGCGGCCGCCCGGACTCGGACCGAAGATCGTCAACGGGGAGATAACCGTGCGTTTGCAGTTCACCCGCGGACGCGAAGTTCCGGTGACGAAGTTTTCCGCCGCCCACATCGTCCGGGAGGGCCGGCTGTCGGCGAAGCCGCTGACTCTCTCCTGGGCCAATCTCGATGACCCGATCTGACACAACGATAGGAAGGTGGAAAGTGGCACAGGCGAGAACCCCAGACGAAATCCTGACGATGGTGAAGGACGACCTTCGTCTCACAGACTCCAAGAAGTACGCCCAATACAAGAGCGAGCTCGAGGAATACCTCGGCAAGCGCAAAAAGCTGATCGAAGATTACCAGGCTGCCTACCCGAACAAGCTGAAGCGCTGGCAGGATCATCATGGCGACCTGCGCCGCCTGTGGAACGATCTGTCGAAGATCTATCCGAACTGGATCGATGCCGTCAAAGGTCCGATCTGCCAAAGGATTTCCGAGATCAGCGGGACCGAATACCTGATCAATACCCGAAAGTATCGAACCAAAGGGATCTACGAGCGCAGGCTCGAGGCAAGCAACGCGGCCGCCCAGCTTGCCCTGGACGAAAGGAAAGCCTGGATCGCCGCCCCGCAGCAAATCGATGCCGCTCTGACGGCGCATGATGGGCTGATCAAGGCGATCGACGACCTGGTTCCAGGCCGGCAGCAGGGACAAGCGATCTACACATTCTGGTTCAAGTTGCTGCCGGATCATGTCCGGGTCGGACCCGAGAGGCCGGGCGCCGAGTTTCCATCCTTCCCACCGCAGGACACCGGCGCCGCTTGGTTGTGTCCGGTCCAGGACGACACCGTTACGACGCCGCCGGAAGACGGTGCGTTTCCGCCCAAGCCGACCGCCCCCGGAAAGCGCGCGCCTTGGCTCGTCCCGCCGGAGGACTACGGCGACAAGCTGGATGCCGCCTGGATCGCCTACGACGCTGCGCGACAGGCTGCAGTCGCGGCGGAAGTCGAGTTCAAGAGGCAGCCCGACGACACCGACACAATCAGTGCACGGCTCAAGGATCTCAACAAGACCCTCGAGCAGCGAATCGCCGATGCCCTGACCGGATACGGCGCTGCTGCGGCCGCCGTGTCCCAGAAGGGCAACGGCGACCACACCGCCGATTAACCCCAGACGCACGAACCCAGGGAGCCAGTCATGCCGGAATATTTGACGCCAGGCGTCTATGTCGAAGAAATCGAGCGCGGGCCTCGACCCATCGAGGGCGTGCCGACCAGCACTTCGGCCTTTCTTGGAGAAACCGAGCGTGGGCCGCTCTGGCCGCGCCTGGTGACCAGCTACACGGAGTATCGGCGCTGGTTCGGCGGCGTCTTCCGTGCCGGCTGCTTCATGCCCTATGCGGCGAATGGCTTCTTCGAGAACGGCGGCAAGCGGCTCTACGTCTGCAGGATCGTCGGGCAGAACGCCACGCCGGCCAGAAGGGTGTTCGGCGACTTCACCGTGACGGCGGTCGGTCCGGGCGCTTGGGGCAAGCACGTCTGGGTCAAGATCCAGGACGGCTCGACCAGAGACAACAATGGAAACGCCGGCTTCCGCCTGCAGCTCGCCTACTGGAGCGAGGATCCCGGCAGCTTCCAGAAGTACGATCCCTTCGACCGCGACAACCGGAACCAGCTGCCGCGCCCGCAGTACCAGGAGGACTTCGACGACCTCTCCGTCGATCCGAAGTCGCCGGACTTCTTCGAGAAGCGTCTGGTTAATAGTTCGAGCAACATGCCGGTCTCCGCGCTGGCGATGATCGAGCGGACCAACGGGACCGATTCCAAGCCCACGAACACCGCGGCCGATGGAGAGTATCTGGACCAGGACGGCGTCGATGACAACGACCTCAGCGACGACGACTACAAGGGCGAGGTGAATCCTCCGCGCGAGGACGTGCAGGGCCTGGCGGCGCTGAAGCTTGACGCGTTCAAGGACGTCGCGCTGGTCCATGCGCCGTTCCCACTGGCCAACCAGGTCGCCATCGCGAAAGCCGTCATCGAGCACTGCGAGCTCGAACGCTTCCGCTTCGCCGTGATCGATCCCGGCCGGACCGCGGCGCCAGGAGATATCAATCCGCGCGACGATTTCACCACCGACAGCTCCTACGCCGCGCTCTACACGCCCTGGATACACATTTCCGATCCACAGACCGGGGTCATCCTGCCCGTCCCACCCGGCGGACATGTGCTCGGCGTCTACGCGCGCACCGACATTGAGCGCGGCGTCTTCAAGGCGCCCGCCAACGAGATCGTCCGCGGCGCCTTGGACGTCGAGTTCGACATCAACGACGAGGTTCAGGGCACAATGAACCCGCGCGGCGCCAACGCGATCCGCAAGTTCTCAGGTCGCGGCATCCGCGTCTGGGGCGCGCGCACCATGACCTCCAACGGGCTGTGGAAGTATGTCTCGGTGCGGCGGCTGTTCATCTTCCTCGAGCGCTCGATCTACGAGGGCACGCAGTGGGTGGTGTTCGAGCCGAACGACGATCGGCTGTGGGCTCGGGTGAAGGACACGATCCGCCTGTTCCTGCGCACGCAGTGGCGGGAGGGCGCCCTGTTCGGGCGCACCGAGGACGAGGCGTTCTTCATCACCTGCGATCGAACCACCATGACCCAGGACGACATCCTGAACGGTCGCCTGATCTGCGAGATCGGCATCGCGCCGGTCAGGCCCGCCGAGTTCGTCATCTTCCGCGTGTTCCAGCAGACCGCGGAAGCGCAGCGTTAGAGGAGGCAGACCGAAATGGCACGCAAGGACCCGCTCCGCAATTTCCGCTTCCGGCTGGAGATCGCCGGAATCAAGCAGGGCAATTTCAGCGAAGTCACCATGGGCGAGACCACGACCGACGCCGTGGACTACCGGGAGGGCAGCGACCCCGCACATGTGCGCAAGCTCGACGGCCTGACCAAGTTCGGAAACATCACGCTCAAGTGGGGAGTCACCGACTCCACCGAGCTCTACGATTGGCACAAGGCGATCATGGCCGGCCAGATCCAGAGCAACCGCAAGCAGGTCGCGATCATCGTGATGGACGAAGCCGGCGCCGACAAGGCCCGGTTCGTGGTCAGCGAGGCCTGGCCGATGAAGTACCAGCCGAGCGGCCTCAACGGCAAGGGCAACGAAGTCTTCATCGAGCTCCTGGAGCTCGTCAACGAAGGCATCGAGCGCGTGCAGTAGTAGCGCGGCAACAGGAGCCAAGACATGCAGCCGAAATCTTCAGCCGGATTCCAGACCGAGGTCGAGTTCACGCTGCCGAAAGGCTATCTCGACCAGACCGGCATCCTGCATCGCAAGGGCGTGATGCGGCTCGCCACCGCGGCCGACGAGATCCTGCCGCTGCGCGACCCGCGGGTGCAGCAGAACGAGGCCTACCTCGCGGTCATCGTGCTCTCCCGCGTCGTCACCCGCCTCGGCGAGCTGCAGGAGGTGGATACGCGGGTGATCGAAGGCCTGTTCGCTTCCGACCTCGATTACCTGCAGCGGTTCTACGAGCGAATCAACAGCGTGCCGGAGGACGAGCCCCTGCCGGCGCCGATCGCCGGCGGCGTGGCGCGCGGCCAAGAGGCGCTGCAGAAGGGCTTCCACACCGTGGGGGAAGCTTGAAGGCCTATCCGCCCGAGCAGCTCCGGGAGGAGATGGCCTTCATCGCCTTTCACTTCCATTGGGGACCGGGCGAGCTGTTTGCGCTCGAGCATGCCGAGCGGCGCCACTGGTGTCGCGCGATCTCCGGCATCAACCGGACGCTCGACGGCTCGCCGCCCAATCCTTTCGAGGGACTCTAGGACCACCGCATGGCGCGCAAGGATCCCTATCACGGCTTTCGCTTCCGCGTGGAGTTCGATCACGTGCAGCACGGCGGGTTTGCGCGGGTGAAAGGCCTGGTGCGCGAAGTGAAGGTCGAGACGCGGCGGGAAGGCGGGGTCAACGATTTCGAGCACAAGCTCGCGACGCTGACCAGCTACGGGAACCTCATCCTGGAGCGCGGCCTGATCGACCAGTACCTCTGGGACTGGCAGGAGGCGGTGGTCGAGGGAAAGATCGAGCGGCGCACGCTCACCATCGGCTTGCACGACGAGACCAAGACCGAGGTCTGGCGCTGGCTGGTACTGGACGCATTCCCGGTCAAATGGTCGGTCGGCGATCTCGACGGCGCCAGCGGCCAGGTGCTGATCGAAAGTGTCGAGCTCGCGCATCACGGGATCAAGCGCGGATGAGAATGGTGCCCCACCGGATCAAGCCCCAGGCCCGTCGGCGCTCGCCGATGCGGCGACGCGTCCTAGCGATGTTCCGGCTGCGACGGCTGCAGGCCGGCCGGCGGTCGCTTTCCCTGCTCGCGCTGCATTGGCGCCTGCGGGCGCGGTCATCCGCTACCACGGTATCGTCCGCTACCACCACGCCGTTGGCTGTGCGCGCGCCCGAAAGCCGGGCCTCAGGCGAAGCGATGCGGATGGTGCGGCTGCAACCGGATCCGACGCCGCAGCAGACGGCGGCGCTGGCACTGCGGTGGCTGGAGCGGGCCCGGCTGCCGCGGGACATTATATATAGAGATCGAGAGGCGAAAGCGGCTGCAGCCGGAGCAGCCGCTGCCAAGGGGATGCGGCCGGCCCCGGCGCGTGTTGTGTGGGCGCCAATCCGCGCGGGCGCGAGCCCGTCCACGCCGATGACGCTGAGCGTGAAACGGCATCGCTCGGTCGTCCAGTCGCGGCATATTGCAGCGCCCATCCGCTCGGCTTTACACAGCGCCGCTGCGGTCGACTTCCGCCGCGCCGCCCGCCCGCGCCATGAGATCGCAACCACGCGTCCGGTGATTGGCAGAACGGCGTCCGCCGTCTGGCGCGGGGGACGCGCGGTCACTCTCCACCAAGCCGCCCGCAGCGAAGGGACGGCTGCGACGCGGGCCCAGGCTTCTGCATTGACGCCACGCCGTCTGGTTCCGACCCAAGCCTTCCGCCAGGCGGTGCAACCGGTCGCGCAGATAGTGCGCAGCGACCCTGTCGCACCGGTCCCGCCGCGCGCCGCCGACTCTGGCGCCGAGCGCATCTTCCGCAAGTCGAAGCAAACGGCCCTGGCGCTGCCAGCAGCTGCCGGCGGCCCTGCCCAGGCTTCGCCGATGGCCGATGCGAGCGCCGCGGCGCCGTCGGCGGTTGCCACCGCTGCCTCGGTTCCGGGGTCGCGGCGCCCGGCCGCGTCGCAGACCGAGACGGCGCTCGTGCTTGCACCGCCCGTGCTGGACCGCATCGCCGATGACGTGATGCACCGGCTGGAGCGCCGGATGCGCATCGAACGCGAACGCCGCGGACTCTGAGGTCGCCATGGCACTGGAGAAAGCCACCATCGAGATCCTGCACGGGGCCAACGCCTCGCAGCGGATCACCGTCATGTTCAATCCCGCGGAATACTCGATCGAGCGGGCGAACGCCTTCAAATCGACCTCGATCCCGGGTCTCAGCGGGCCGCTGCTGCAATTCATCAACGGCGAGGCCGACCAGCTGTCGATGGAGCTCTTCCTCGACGACTACACCGACAAGCCAAAAGATGGAAAGAGCGTCGAGCAGAATGTCGCCGCCTTGGCCGGGCTGCTGGAGATCGACCGCGACCTCCATGCGCCGTCGCCGGTGCAGTTCGTCTGGGGCAAGCTGCATTTCACCGCCGTCGTCGAGAAGCTGTCGCGCAAGTTCACCCTGTTCCGGCCGGACGGGACGCTGGCGCGCGCCACGCTCAACATCAGTTTCAAGGAATACAAGACCCTCCCCGAGCTGGTGCGCGAGCCGCGCCTGCAATCTGCCGACAAGAGCAAGCGCCGCGTCATCGTCGGGCGGGATTCGCTCTGGGCGCTGGCGGCGCGCGAATACAACGACTGCGCGCTCTGGCGCAGGATCGCCGAGCACAACGATCTCGACGATCCGCGCGACATTGCGCCCGGCGACTGGGTGATGGTCCCACCCTTGGAGCGCGACGATGGACATTTCTGACGCCTCGCGCACCTATGGAGCCTTCTACGTCCCGGCCTTTGCGATCAAGGTGTCCGGCAAGGACCTGGTGCGGGAGCTCGGCATCGGGGTCAGCCAGGTCGAGGTCGATCTCACCCTGGGCGCCGCCGGGCGTTTCAGCTTCACCGTCGTCCACACCTACGACATGGAGCGGCGCGCCTTCCTCTATGCCGACGGACAGCCGCTGTTCGGCCTGTTGAAATTCGGCGCGCAGGTGGAGATCGGCATCGGTTATGGCGATGCCACCAAACTCAAGGTCATGCTGCAGGGTGTGATCACGGAGATCACCACCGGTTTCTCGGAAAGCGGCGCGCCGGAGCTGAGCGTCGCCGGCTATGACCATCTCTTCCCGATGACGCTCGGCAAGCGGTCCCAGAGCTGGACCGACCAATCCGACAGCGACGTCATCGCCAAGCTCGCCAAGGCGCACAATCTCCAGACCGCGATCGAGCCCACCGCCGAGAAGCATCCGCAGATCGAGCAGAACCAGGAAAGCGACTTCGAGTTCGTCAAGAAGCTGGCGGAGCGGAACCACTTCGAGTTCTACGTCGACCAGGACAAGCGGCTCCGGTTCGGGCCGCCGCACGACAAGGATGATGGCATCATCACCCTGCGCTGGGGCGAGAGCCTGCTGAGCTTCAAGCCGGAGGTCAATCTCGCCGCACAGGTGTCGACCGTCGAGGTCTATGGCTGGGACCCCGACACGAAGAAGCCGATCGTCGGGCGGGCGGTCGCCGGCGAGGAATCCGGGCACGACGCCAAGGGCAAGAGCGGCGGCGAGCGGGTCAAGACCGCACTCGGCATCGACCCGGTGCTGCAGCTGCGCCAGCCGGTCTTCACCGAGGCCGAGGCGAAGCGCCGCGCCCAGGCTGTGCTGAACGACCATGCCAAGCGCTTCCTGACCGGCGAGGCGGAATGCATCGGGCTCCCCGAGCTGCGTCCCGACCGGAATGTCGTGTTTGGCAACCTCGGCGAGCCGTTCTCCAAGACCTATTACATCCAGCAGACCACGCACAAAGCGGACAGCGGCGGCTATCGCGCCCGTCTCAAGGTGAAAGAGAGCACGATATGAACATGATGGACCCGATGCCGCGCGAGACCACGATCGAGGCCGGCGGCTACGCCAAGGGCGTCGCGGTCGCGGTGGTTCGCGACAACAAGGACGCCAGCGGCCAGGCGCGGGTCAAGGTCAGCTATCCCTGGTATGAGCAGCCGCGCCAGAGCTATTGGGCCCGGGTCGCGATGCCGATGGCCGGCGGCAAGCGCGGGGTCTACTTCGTCCCTGAGGTCAACGACGAGGTCCTGGTCGCGTTCGATCGCGGCGACCTGCGCTTTCCCTATGTCATCGGCTGCCTGTGGAACGGCGTCGACAAGGCGCCGGAGACGAATGGCGACGGCAAGAACGACAAGCGGCTGATCCACACCCGCAAGGGCCACAAGCTGATCTTCGACGATGGCGCCAAGGGCCTGGTGCAGCTTCAGCTCAACGACGGGAAGATGCTGAAGATCGACGACGAGGGTATCGCCATCGACGACGCCAAGGGCAACAGCATGGTGATCCTGAGCAACAGCGGCGGGATCACCATCACCGCGAAGGCCAAGCTCGCCCTGAAGGCGGCGCAGATCTCGATCGAGTCCAGCGGCACCATGGACATCAAGGCGGGCGCGACGCTCGGCCTGCGCGGCGCCATGGTCAACATCAACTGAAGGGGACAAGGTCATGGGACAGCCCGCCGCCCGCGTCGGAGACCAGACCAGCCACGGTACGCCGTTGGCGCCGGGGCCGGGCTGTCCCACCGTCCTGATCGGCGGCCAGCCCGCCTGGCGCGCCAACAGCGACTTCCATGCCTGCCCGCTGTTCAACGCCCTGCAGCCGCATGTCGGCGGCACGGTCGCGGTCGGCAGCGTGACGGTGATGATTGGCGGCCTGCCGGCGGCGCGGCAAGGCGACATCGTGGTCGAGCCCGGCGGGCCGAACCCGATCGCCCTGGGCGCGCCGACGGTGCTGATCGGATGAAGGTGCGCGCATGAGCGGCGAATCCCAGAGCGTCGACGAAACCGAACGCAAGGAATGGCTGGGGCGCGGCTGGGCCTTTCCGGTGCAGATCGATCCGCGCACCGGCGGAGTCAAGTGGTCGGCCCATGAGCTCGATATCCGCCAGTCGATCCAGATCATCCTCGGCACGGCCCGCGGCGAGCGGGTGATGCGGCCGGATTTCGGATGCGGCATCCACGATCTGGTGTTCGAGGTGATCGATGTCGCGACGCTGACCCGCGTCGAGGCGGCCGTACTCGACGCGATGCGCCGCTACGAGGCGCGAATCGAGGTCCTGGGCGTGCGCGCCGATCCGTTGCGGGCGGCCGAAGGCAAGCTGCTGATCGAGATGGAGTACCGAGTCCGCCGCACCAACCAGATCGGCAACCTGGTCTATCCCTTCTACTTCCGCGAAGGCGCGGTCGGGTTGATCGAGGAGAGCCGCCGGTGACCCTGTCCGAAGCACCGCATCTCGACCGCCGGCGGCGCAGCGCGCTGCGCGACGAGCTGACGGCGCGGGCGCGGGCCTGGCTGCCCGAATGGCGACCGCGCGCCGAAGGCGCGGACGGCGAGCAGACCGATTTCGCCGCGGCCCTGTTCGAGATCGCCGCGCGAATCGGCGCCGAGGTGACGCAGCGCTTCGACAAGGTGCCGGAAAAGAGTTTCCGCGGTTTCCTGCATTGGCTCGGGCTGCGCGGCGAGGCGGGGCGGGCGGCATCGATCCCGGTCGTCTTCAGCAGCGGCGAGAACGCCGACCCGATCGACGCGCCGGCCGGCGTGCAAATCCAGGCCACCGCCGGCGACGCGCCGGTCACCTTCGAGACGGCGCAGCCGATTCGCATCCTCCGGGCTAAGCTCGCCACCGTGGTCGCCGCCGATCCGGCGCACGATCGTTTCACCTTGGTGCCGAAGCTGCTCTCGCCGCTGCAGCCCCCGGCGGCTCTGCCCGAGGAATGGACCCTGCGGTCGCTGGCGCCCGACGGTGCGACGCGACTGCAGCTCGATCCCGAGGTCGGCCTGGAACCGGGCATGGTGCTGAAGGACTCGAAACAGCGGGAATACCAGGTGACCGGTGTCGATGCTGGCATCGTCAGCATCGCTCCACCGCTGAATACGCCGACGAATGACGCTCTCGCGGACAAGCAGGCGCTCCCGGCCGGGGAGAAATTCACGCTGGTGACGGTCTTCGATCCCTTCGGCGAGACCATTCGCAGCCGCCAGCAGCACGCGCTCTACATCGGCGCCAAGGATGCACTCAACCTGGAATCCGCCGCGACGATTGAATTGACGCCGGTCGGCGCCGGCTTCGAGGCCGCCGACTGGCACTATTGGGGCAAGCAGGGCAACTCGGAATCCGACTGGCAGGAACTGAAGCGGGACAAGACGGCCACGGGCGGCTTGCTGCTCGAGAAGCCTGCGGGTGCCATTGAGGAAGCGGAACCCGACGGCCTGCCGAAAAGCCGTTGGATCCGCGCCACCTATGCGCCGCTAGCGAATGCGGAACCGTCGGAAGCATCGGCGCTGCAGCTGAAGATCAACTCGAAGGACTGTGGGACCGCGACGCCGCCGGCGCCGGCCGGTGGAGTGAAGATTGAGGCCTTTGCTAACACGCGACCGCTGGTGCTCGATGCGCCATTTAACCCGTTGGGGCTCGAGCCGCGCCAATTCGATGCGTTCTATCTCGGCTGCAAGGAGGCGTTCTCGAAGCCGCGTGCGACCGTTGTGCTTGGATTTAAGTTTGATGACGGCTTTAAGACCGCGGCGACAGCGATTGCGTGGGACGGCATGGGAACCCTAGCGCTTGCCGTAGGCCTGGATCACAAACTGAAGCGGCTGTGGCGGCCCAGTGCGGCGAACGCCGCCGTCCAGCGCGATTCCATTCAGGCCCAGACCCGCGAAGAGGAGTTCATACCCCTGGGAGGAAACTACCCGCCGAGCGTCGCCATGCTGAACGGTGAAGTTCACGCTATCGTCGGTGACGGACGCCGCATCTGGCATTGGGTGTCTAACACGCCTAACGGAGCGGGCACTTGGACCTCATTAGGCGCGCCGGTCAAATCCACGGTGCCGGAACCGGAATTCGAGCCACTCCTGATGCGGAAGGGGAATGGACTCATTCTCTATCTGCGTGCGAACGAGAAACTGTTCGCCTGGGATTTCAGCAAAGGAGACTTGGCGGGCTGGGAGTCAGCCCAGCGCGATGGTGACACCGTGAAGCTCGCCAGGCTCGCATCGGTGGTGCGCGAGAACGCGGTCTTGGGCGGAAGCGATGAGTCGGACGGATTGTTCGTCATCGACCAGGCAGACCGTCTGCTGCGTCGCAGGACCACGGGGACTTGGCAGACACTTTCCGCCCTCGGTAAAGTCGATCCCGAGGTCCGACCGCTGATCATGAAGATCGGATCGGGTCATGCTTATGTCGCGGCGCGCAAGCCCACAGCGCAGGGGCGGCAGCTGGTCGGCTTCGACCCCGACAAACTGATCGGCGATAACGCGAATCTAGTCGAACATACGATCGATCTGGTCGGCGGTTCCATTGCGGTCTCCACCGAGGCCGGCAGGGCCGGTGTCGGCGTGATACTGGCAGCGCGGGAGTCGGGCGCCGTGCGGGCGGCCGTTTGGTATCCTTTCAATGGCGACGTCTACCGGTCGCTGCTCGGTGTCGGCGGCATCGGCGAACAATCCACCGGTCCGGTCAATCTCGGCACCGATGTCGTATTCCCTGCGGTGACCGGGGATCTAGGCATCTTGAGCTTGCGTCGGGAAAGCATAGCACCCTTGGCCGACGCCGCGCTCAGCGACGCCGCGGTGTTCACCGACGGCACAGACTGGTCGAACGAGGGCCCGTTGCTGCTTCAGCTGACAGCCGGCGGACTTGTGGATCCGTTCCTCGACGTCCAGACGATCCTGCCGCTGCCCAACAACGGCTGGGCTCTGGAGCTCAAGAGCGCGCGGGCGCCCAATCCAAATCCCCAGGCGGTCGAGATCTATCAGGCGCTCGACGCGACTCCGCGGGACGGTACGCGCAAGTCGGGCCACAAGATCGCGCTTGAAGCCACCGATAAGGAAACGCAGCCGAATGATCTTCTGCACGTGACCGACGGCAGCAACGCCCGGATCTATGAAGTGAGTGCGGTGACCGGATCTTTACCAAACCGGGTCGCCGAGATCGACTCGGACGCACCCGCCTTGCCGGCGGGGCCGGGACTCTCTTACCGACGCGTGAAGCATAAGCAACCGATGACTGTACAGATGCTACCCACTCTGAGCACCGAGGGGGTTGCTGCGGTGACTGTGAATGCCCTGGCCAACGGGCGCGTCAGCGTCTCAGGTCTCTCTCCCGATCCGCAGACGATCAAGGTTGTGGTTCCAGCGAAGAATCGTGTGCTGCTGGATGCCGTGTGGAACGGGACAGTGCCACCGAGTGCGAAAGTCAAAGGGCTCGCCTATTCGAGCGTGCCGAACTGGCAGCTTCTGTCGGTTGAGCCGCCACGAAACCCGGAACTTTCCTGGGAGTACTGGAACGGTAGCGGCTGGTGGCGCATCCAGGGCGTGCTCGACCGCACAGCCGACTTCGTCTCCTCTGGCAACGTCACCTTCTGCGTGCCCGCCGATATGCAGGCGACCGACGTTGCCGGCCGCACCAATTTCTGGATCCGGGCGCGCCTGGTAAGCGGTGACTTCGGCAAGGAGACGGTCAAAGTCACCGACAAGGGCAACGGGGTCCAGGAAATCGAGCGCAACACGGACAACCAGCGGCCGCCCTACGTCACCGACTTCCAGCTGGCCTACCAACTCTGCTGCCCGATCGCCCCGGACAAAGTCATCGCGCTCGACGGCGGTACCTTGCGCGACCAGACCGATGCCAACCGCACGCCGGGGGCAAGTGTGCGGTACTTCATGCCTTTGGCCTGGGAGCTGGCGCGAGTCAGCGCGGACAGCTTTGCGGCAACCGGGAAGTCCGACGACAAGGCGAAGCCGCCGGCCGCAGACTGCATCGATTGCGCCACCGGCGCTGCCTGGAGTCCCGGCGATGAAAAGGCGAGCGGGGAGTCGAAGGTCGTCAGTGCAGGTCCGGCGATCTATCTCGGCTTCGACGGTGAACTGCAGGGCAATGCGATCAGCCTGCTGTTCCTGGTAAGCGAGACCGAAGGTCTGGTGGACGAGCCACTGCGCGTCGACGCGCTTGCCAATGGCGCATTCCAGCGGATCGAAGGGGTCAGGGACAACACCCGCGGCCTCAACGAAAACGGCACCGTCACCTTCAACCTGGCGCGGTCGCCGGAACGCATGCGTCTGTTCGGAGATGAGCGATACTGGCTGCGCATCCTTCCCGGCCTCGCAGCCGCAGACGCATGGCGGCCGCAGATCCAGGCCATCTATCTCAATGCCGCCTGGGCCAGCGCCACCGAGACGCAGGCCTTCGAGCGGCTCGGTTCCTCCGATGGCGCTCCAGACAGGAAGATCGCCTTGGCGCGGCCGCCGGTGCGCAAGGACAGCCTCAAGCTTCGGATCCGCGAATCCTTGAGCGACGAGGATATCGATCAGCTGCGCAGGAACGGGACCGATGTCGAGGCGGAGTTGCACTTCTGGAAGGGGCCATGGGTGCTCTGGAAGGAAGTGTCCAATGTCGCGGACTGGGGCAAGCATGACCGCGTCTATTCCCTGGATGACGAGACGGGCACGATCACCTTCGGCGACGGCCTGCGCGGGATGATCCCGCCGATCGGCACGGACAACATCGTGGCCGAGTCCTATCAGAAGGTCGGCGATGTATCGGCGAACGCGGTGCGGGCCTGGAGTCAGCTCAGCCTGGTGACCCCGCTTCCGGGAGTGGAGGGCGTGATCGCGCCCCAGGGTGCCGCCGGCGGTGCTTCCGCGCAGGATGCGGCGGCCACAATTCGCTTCGCGCCGGCCAATCTCAACATGCGGGAGCGTGCGCTTACCTTGCGCGATTTCGAGACGCTGGCCCTCCAATTCTCGCCGTTGATCGGCCAGGCGAAAGCGCTGCCGCGCGGCAGCGGTCTCCGACTGGTCATCGCCGGCCGCGGTCCCGATCCGCTGCCCGACCGGGCGTTGCGCCGCACCTTGCGCGACTATCTCGCCGGGTTGGCCGCGCCGGCCGCGGGCTCCGCGACGGCGCTGCAGGTGGTGGCGCCGGATCCAGTGCCGCTGCGGGTCGAGCTCAAGTTGACCGTCGCCGCGATCGAGATGAGCCCGAAGGTGGCGCAAGACTCCGTCGCCCGGCTGGTCACGCTGTTCGACCCCGGCCGCGGCGGCCTCGACGGCGCCGGATGGCGCCTCGGCACGGCGCCGTCCAAACCGGAGATCGCCGCCGCCCTGGTTGAGATCGACGGGCTTGAAGGCGTGGACGATGTCGTGTTCAAGACGATCGACAAGGACGATGCACTGATCCCGCTGCCCGCGGTGCTGAAACCCGCCCAGCTGCTGCAGCTGACCGGTGACGACATCCGCATTTCCTTCAACATCGGCAACGACACGGTGCCGGCATGAAGGACCTGCGCCTCCCGCTCGACGACACCACCTTTGCGGCGCTGGCCGAGCTCGGCCGCTCGGTCATTCCGGCCTACGCGCCGGATTGGACCGACCACAACATCCACGATCCCGGGATCATGCTGATCGAGCTGATGGCCTGGGTCGCAGAGGCACAGATCTACTCGCTGTCGCGGATGCGCCGCGACGAGCGCACCGCCTATGCGGGGCTGATGGGCCTGCATCCGCGCGGCCCGCGTCCGTCCAGAGGACTGGTCTGGCCCGATCCGGAGAATCCCTGGTCGCCGCAGCAGATCGCCGATGGATTGATTGCGAAGGCGACCGCGATCACGCCGGACTACATGCAGGCGCCGGACTTCCAGATTGCGCGGGACCTCCGTCTTACGCCGGCGGTACTGGTTGAAATCCGCTCCGAGTTCGCCGACGGCAGGCAGCCGAGCTGGACCAAGATCAACAACGAGGAGGGCGGCAGCTATCTGCCGTTCGGTGCCGCACCCGCGCCCGGCGACCGCCTGGTGCTGGCGTTCAGCGGCCGGCTCTTTGCCGGAAGTGCGTCGGACGCCATGCCGATCAGCATCGGCGTCGAGCTGGCGGGCGATCCGGCACCGGCGCGTCCGGCCCGCGGTGCCCCGGCGGCAACCCACGGCGCGGTCCGCCTTGCCGTCACGCTGGAGGATGGTGCAGGCCGGCGGCCGGTCGAGCTGGTCGAGGATGGGACGCGCGGGCTCTCGCGCGGCGGCGTCCTGCTGCTGCGCATCCCGCGGCCGGTCGATACCGACTGGCGGCTGGTCATCCAGAGCGCGACCGGTGGCTTTCTGCTGCCGCCCCGCGTGCAGCGCATCGCCCCCAACGTGCTGCCGGTGGAGCAGGGCGGCACCGCCTTCGAGGAGATCGGCGAGTTCGGCACCGGCCGTCCCGACCAGGTCTATGAGCTGCAGAACCCCGATCTCAGCTACGGCGCCGGCGAACTCGACCTCGAGGTCAAGATCTCCAAGCGGATGGAATGGAAGCGCTGGCGCGCGGTCGCCGATCTCTCGGCGGAAGGGCCGGCGGCGCGGGTCTATGTCTTCGACCCGATCGAGCGGACGCTGCGTTTCGGCAACGGCATCAACGGCGCCATTCCGGAGCTGGGCGCCGCGATCCAGCTGCAATATCCGGTCAGCGCCGGGGCGCGCGGCAATCTGCCGGCCCGGATCTCCTGGCAGATCGCGGGCACCAACGTCGCGTTCGGCAAGAACAGCAAGCCGACTGCCGGCGGCGAGGGCGCGCGCGATCTGGCGGCGCTGCAATCGCTCGCGCGATCCGACCTTCGCTTGCAGCGGCCGATCGTCAACCGCGGCGACCTCGAGCAGGCCGCGCGGTCCTGCGCCGATCTCAAAGTGACACGCGCCCAGGAGATCGTGACCGCCGCCATCGGCCGGCGCTACCCGCACGGCACACGGGTGCTGCTGGCGGTCGGTCCGCACGATGCCGAACAGCCGCAGCGGGAATCCGCCGATTGGCTGAAGGAGATCCGGGCGCGGCTCGCCCCGAATCTTCCATTGGGCCAGCGGCTGATCGTCATCGCGCCGCGCTATGTCGATGTCCGGATCACGGCGGAACTGATCGCGGCGCCGAAAGCGGATCCGGCCGTGGTCCAGCGCATGGCGATCGAGGTCCTGAAGGCCGAAACGGCGCTGGTGGCAGAGAAGTCCGGCGACAAGGCATGGCCGCTCGGCCGCGATCTTGCACCGTTGTCGGTCGCCGGCTGGTTGCGGAAGGTTGCCGGCGTGGCCCAGGTCAAAGCGCTGCAGCTGTTCGCCGCCGGCCGAGATACCGGCGACAAACCGATCGTCCTCGGTGCGACCGGGTTACCGCGCCTGGCGATCGAGCCCGCGGACATCGCGGTGAAGCGCGCCGCGCCGGGAGGCGACCGATGAGCGCGATCCCGATCAAGTCCTATCAGTTCTCGACCGGGGATCAATGGCGCGCCTGCCTCATCCATGGCTTCGATCCCGGCCGCGACGGCACCCTCAACCCGGCGACGCGGTTCGGCCTGCATCCGGCGCCTATCGCCGCGCCGGCCGCCACAGCGATCGCGGTGGATCATCTGGGCGGGGTGCAGTGGCGCATTTCCGATCCGCATGCGCAGGCGCCGCGCTTGATGCAGCTCGACGCGTTCGGCGCGGTCGCCGGGCCGTTCGAGATCGACACCGCGCTCGCCGAGAGCCCGCGGTGGCTGCTCGACCGCCACTGGCTCTGGGCCTTCAAGGGAAGCCCGGCACGGCTCCGTCGTTACGATCGCGAAACGCTGCAGCTCGACCTTTCGCTGGGAGGGGCCGAGCTCGGTGCGGACGCTGTCCTGCTGGATATGGCGCCCGATGGCGAAGAGGGCGTATGGCTGCTCGCCCGGCTTCCGGATGGCAGCCACCGGCTGGTTCGGGTCGATTGCCATGGGGCGATCCGCGCCCACCGCAGGCCGCCGGCGGAGTCCGGTCCGCTGCGCGCGCTGACCATCGTCGCCGGTGGTGCCACCTTCATCTTGCTGCAGGAGGATGGGCGGGCGATCTGGGTGGTGCAGAGCGACGACCGCACCGCGCCGCGCAAGCTCGATCTCCGCATCGCCGGGCCGACGTGGACGGCGGAGCGGATCGCGAGCGACGGCCGGACGCGCTTCGTGCTGCTTGGAAGAGAGGGGCAAGCGGCGCCGACGGTCTGCGTGTTCGACGCCAGCGCCGATCTCATCGAAGGTCCGCTGGACGGTCTGTCGGGCGATGCCCAGGACCGGATCGATATCGCCATCGGCGACGGCAATCTCTGGCTCGCCCGTGCGGACGGGCTCTGGCGGCTCGATAGCAGTGAAGCCTCGGGGCAGCGCGAATCCAGCAGCGTGCTGCTGACGCCGATGCTGGACTCGCCGCCCTTCGGCGACGATCGCGGCTGGCTGCGCGCCGAAATTATGACCGAGCTGCCCATCGGCGCGGTGCTCGCGGTCGCCTATGCCAGCACCAGTGATCGCAACCTCGCCGGCCAGGTGCGGCGGATCGCGGCCGACGGCACGCTGACCCAGCAGGCGCGGCAAGACCGGATCTGGAGGCTGCTGGCGCCACCGGCCGAGCAGGAGCTGCGGATCACCGGACCGACGGCCAAGGAACAGCCCGTGGCGTTCCCGCTGTTCGAATCGCAGGACCGCTGGCTCTGGCTGCGCATCAGCGTCACGACGCCGCCTGGCACGCCGCCGCCGGTCCTCACGCGGCTGCGCGTGCTCTATCCCGATTTCTCGTTGGTCCAGTATCTGCCCGCGATCTTCCGCGGCCCGAAGAACGATCCCCGGGGCTTCCTGCGTCGGCTGGTCGGCGTGCTCGAGGTGACCAGCCAGGGCCTGGACGAGAAGATCCGCGGCATCGGTCGCAACATCGATCCGGACACGGCGCCGGACGAATGGCTGGACTATCTCGCGGGCTGGCTCGACCTGCCCTGGGATTCGGCGCTGCCGGAAGCAGCGAAGCGCTGCATCCTCCGTCATGCAGCGGTACTCCAGCGCGGGCGCGGCACGCGCAACGGACTCGAGCGCTTGCTGCGCTGCCTGGTCGGCGCCTCGGGTTCGGTCGCGATCCGCGACGACACGGTCGACCGGGATGTGATCCGGCTCGGCGGCGCAGGTTGCCCCGGCGCGGCGCTGCCGGCACTGATCGCCGGCATGTCCGATCGGGTTGCGGCCTTCAACCACAAGGCGGCGCTCGGCCGGGTGCGGCTCAGCTGCAGCCCGTCGGACTGTGATCCGCTGCGGGTGCTGGCGCCCGGGTTGCGCATCGTGCTCACCGCGCCGCGCGACGTCCGGCTGAAAGTCGAGCCGCTGGTCGGGGCGATCCTGCGCCAGTTCATCCCTGCAGGCCTCGGCCTCTCGATCGGCTGGCGCACGCGCCCGGCAGCGCTCGCACCGCAGGGCGACGGGGAGATTCTCGACGGCAACGGTCCCGGCATCCTCGGCTCCGACAGCGCGCTTGCGCGCACGGTGCTGGCCGGGCGCGGCGCCAATCGCATTTCGGAGACCGGTCTCGATCTCGGATTCCGGTTGTAACAGGAAGGTCGGCAAGGAGGCACAATCATGCGCGACGAAGCGGCGACCAGGCATCCCGATCACGGCTCCCATGACTGCGGGTCCGGCGATTGCGGGTCGGGCAAGCGAAACCGTTTCTTCCGCGGCAAGCAGATGCGCGCCGAGGAATTCAAGATCGAGCAGCGCCACATGGTCGAGCGGCGGCGGCTGATCAACCGCGCGGTGCTCGGCTGGGGCGTGGTCTACGGCTTCAAGCTGAAGCTCCACGACACGCACCCGCCGCAGCACGCGCCGACGACTGCCGCTCAGCAGGCTGCGACGCCGGGAGCTCCTGTGCCCCCGCCGCCGGCCATGCGCAAGAAGCTCAAGATCGGGCGCGGCTTTGCGCTCGATCGTCACGGGCGCGAAACCGTGCTCGAGCACCGGCTGACGCTCGACGCCGGCAACACCTTCCTGCTGTCGGAAGACGGCTGCGAGCCGCGCAAGATTTCCGAGGCCAAGCCGGGGCGCTATGTCCTCGCCATCCACTATGCCGAACGCGCGATCGAGGACAGCAAGTCGCCCTGGGGCTGCGGCTGCGGGAAGCCGGAGAAGAAGTACATCTGCGAGACGGTGGCGTTCTCGCTGCGGCCGCTCGGCGATCACGCCTGTCCCTGCCCGGAGCTCCATTGCCATCGCCACTGCAAATGCCCCGATCGCGACGACGCCTGCGGCACCGCGGGCCGCGGACCTCATTCCTGCCTGTGCCAGTGGCTGAAGCATGCCGAAATTGCCGGCGAGGCCAGCCCGGCCCATGGCTGGCAAGGCCTCTGTGTCGATCCGCATGCCGGCGTCGATCTCGCCTGCATCACGCTTGGCGAGTTCGACTCCAAGTGCGAGCCCATCGCCGTCACCGCGATCGACGACGATTGCGGCCCGCGCCGGTTGGTCAAGAGCAATGACCTGCTCTACGACCTCGCCCGCGGCTGCGACCTGACCAAGATCGAAACGATCAGCTGGGATCAATGGCACCGTGATTTCCTGAAAAAAGAGCCGCCTGTGCCGTTGTGGAGATTCTTCGAGTTCTTCGGCACCAGCGGGCAGACCGAGTTCACAGTGGATTTCTCAGGTCCGGTGCTGACGCGTTCCATCATGCCGAATGCGCTGATCATCAGGGTCTACACTCAGGATCCAGGGACCGGTTGGCGCGTGCCAATGCAGGTACCCATCGATAGCCTCTTGGACGAATCCGATTCCAGGAAGACCACCACAAAGCATATTTGCGTCTATGTGAGTCCGGAGTGGATCAGGGACGAGTTGACCGGGAAGAACTCAATTCTCCGGCGAGAAGACGACAATTTCCTCGTCGAGGTGGAGGTCCGTGGGACGATACTCCGCGACTGTCACAATCAGGCGCTCGACGCAGACCCGGGTTTTGAAAGCCCCACGCCCAGTGGCAACGGCACACCCGGCGGGGTCTTTCTTTCGAGCTTCTTGGTCGATCCCAAGCAGAACATCAAGCCGCCCGTGTCCGCGAGCTCTGGATCCTAAGATCTAAGGGAGAAATGAAATGAACGCGTCCAATCTACCGATCATGCAACAGGGTCTCTCGAACTTGTCGCGGCCGCGGTTCAGCCCCGGCCTTCTGCTCGAGGACGAGGACCTGACGGCGGGCGTCGATTACACCCGCAATCTCATGAAGCTGATGTTCAGTTCGCTGTTCGGCTGCGGCGTCGTCTGTGGACTGAAAGTGACGGCGGTGTCGGAATGCGACGGGCGGAGGCTGGGCATCAAGATCGGCCGCGGCCTCGCCCTGGACTGCGCGGGCAATCCGATCAATCTGCCGGATGACGTTTCCTTCCCCTATGATCCCGGCTGCGAGAAGATGCCGAAGGAGCTCTGGGTCTCGGTCTGCTACATAGAGAAATGCTGCCGCAAGCGCGACGTTTCGTGCGCGCCCGATGACGAGGGTGAGGCAGTCTACACCCGGGCGGTCGCCGGGTTCGAGGTCCGGGTCTGCGACAAGCAGCCGAAATGCGCCTGCGCCTGCCTGCCGAAGCAAACGCAGCCGCCCCGCCAGCAGGAAGGATGCTGCGAGGAGCATGCGGAGCGGAACGCGGCGCAGCCGGGCATCAGCGCGGATGCGACGGCTGAGGATTTCTGTCGATGCTATGACGATCACATCAACGGCGTCTGCGGCTGTGACTGCGGCTGCGAATGTGTCGTGATCGGCAAGCTGGATGCTTTCGACATCGCGACCAAGAACGAAAAGAAAGACATCCCCGCCGACAGCCGCATGGTGCGCAACATCCGGCCGATGCTGATGGGGCATTGGAACTGCATCAAGCCGAAGCAGAAAGACGAAGCCAGCGCACCGCCGCCGGGTGACGGCACCAGGCCGCCGAGGGGTTGATGCCGGTGGGCGCTTACGTCCATTAGGCGGCGCTCATGCCGATGACACCGGAGCGCGCCACGGATTTGCGGCGGTCGACGTCGGAGCGGCGGCCGCCGGCCGCGGCGATCGCGCGCGCGACGGCAGGCGGGGAGTCACATCCGGCGCAGTTGCTGCAGCGGCGGCTCGGCAATCAGGGTGTGGCGGCGATGGCGCGCCAGGCCTTGCAGCGCTCGGGTGCTGCCGAATCCGCCGCCCCCGGCCCGCCGCTCCGGATCTCCTCGCCGCAAGACGCCTCGGAGCGCGAGGCCAAAGCCATGGGGGCGGCAATCGCGCGGATGCCCGCGCCGGCTGCGGTCGGCGTAACCGCGACCGCCGGTCAGGCGGAGCTGCAGCGTGACGCGGCAGGGCCCGCGCCGGCGGTGACGCCGTCGGCGAGCGAGATCGGCGGCGCAATGGCGACCGGCGGCGCGCCGCTGGCAGGCCCGGTGCGCAGCTTCATGGAGCCGCGCTTCGGCGCCGATTTCGGCGCGGTGCGCGTCCATACCGACAGCCGGGCCGCCGGACTCAGCGATCGCCTCAACGCCAATGCCTTTACGGTCGGCAGCCATATCTTCTTTGGCGGCGGCCAGTACCAGCCGGAGACGACCGGCGGGCGCGAGCTGATCGCGCATGAGCTGACCCACACGATCCAGCATGGCGCCGCAGCCCAGCGATCGGAGATTCGCCGTGACGCGGCCTCCGGCCCGATCCAGCGCGAAGAGGAAGACAATCGCCCCTGGTACGAGAAGCTGCTCGACTTCGGCGAGAGCGCGGGCTGGACCTTGCTGCGCCAGGTGGCGCCGGGCCTGGTGCCGATCATCCAGAACGGGCCGTCCGGCGTGTTCGACTGGCTGAAGGAGCGCGCGACCGGCGCGATCGAGGGCGTGTTCAACACCGTCATGGCCCCGGTCCGCGCGGTCAGCGGCATCGGCCTGCAGCTCGGCGCCGAGTTCCAGCCGCTGGTGGTGGCGCTGCAGACCGCCGCTGCGCAGATCGCCCAGAACGACTGCACGCCACTGCGCATCGCAGCGGACAAGATCGAGAAGACGGCCGAGCAGCTGATCCTGCCGATCGTGGAGCGGCTGCAGCCGGTTGTGGTGAAGATCAAGCAGCTCTTCGCCATGCTGTGGGACAAGATCGGCGCGCCGATCTGGGAGCTGATCAAGCAATACGCCGCCCAGCAATGGGAAATGCTGCAGTGGATGTGGGGGCTGATCAAGGACTACTACAGCTGGGTCTGGGAGAAGACCTCCTGGATCCGCTCGATGGCGGCCAAGGCCTGGACCTGGATCAAGAACAAGCTCGGCATCGGCGAGGGTGCCGAGGGCCAGGACGGCCTGCTGCAATGGCTGCAGGCCAAGCTGCAAGCCGCCTGGAGCGCCATCAAGGCGCGGCTCGAGCCGTTCAGCCGGGAGCTCGCCGTCATCGGCGGCATCGTCGCGGGCGTCGCCATCGCGGTCTCACCGGCCGGTCCGATCGCCGCGGTCGGCGCGGCCGTCGCCGCGGCGGCGCAGGGCCTGCGCTGGATCGCCGCCAACTGGGGCAAGGGCAACATCATCGTCCAGGCCCGGGTCCAACTCGAGAAGGTGCTGATCCCGCCGCTGCTCGCCGCGGCGCAGCGGCTGGGCGGCGCCGTCACCCAGGTCGCGAACACGATCAGCGGATTGCTCGGCGCCTTTGCGGGCAGCCTGGCGCGGGCCGCGGCCTCGCTCGGCGGCTCGCTGCTGCAATTCGCGGTCAACGCGGTGCAATGGGTGGCCGACCAGGTGACCGCAGTGGCGGTCTGGGCGAACCAGCAGCTGGCGCAGGCCGCGCAATGGATGACCGGTGCGCTCGGCCGGCTGCAATTCTTCCTGCAGCAGATGCTGACCCTGTTCCAGAAGGTCGGCGGCGTCGTGCTGGACATCTACGGCCTGCCGCTGCTGCTGGCGGAGAAAGTCTGGAACTGGATCCCGGCCTGCATCCGCGACCCGATCGTGGATTTCATCGGGCCGATCATCCTGGAGCAGATCGAGCTTTTCTCGGAGCTGGCGAAGGATGCCGACGCCTGGCAGAAGACCAAGGCGGATATCGCCAAGCTGATCAAGCTGGTGTTCAAGGACCACGACCTGATCGGCGCGGTGAAAGAGGCGTTCATGCTGGTGCTGCGCGTCTTCAACCTGCCGCTGGACCTGCTGCAGACGGTCGCGGCGAAGGCGATGGCGGCCTGGGACACCGTGAGCAAGAAGCCGCTCGACTTCATCAAGAACACGGTGCGCAGCCTCGGTCACGGCTTCAAGCTGCTGTGGAGCCGGATCGGCTATCACCTGGAATACGGGCTCAAGGGTTGGCTGCTCGGACCGCTCGCGGAGAAGAACATCACGCCGCCGGCCAGCTGGACCGACCCGAAGGATGTGTTCTTCTTCGTGCTCGACGTGCTCGGGCTCTCGGTCAACCACGTCTTCGAACTGCTGGCGAAGCGCTTCGACAAGGAGAAGGTCGCGAAGCTGCAGGTCTGGTACGGCCGCATCGTCAAGGTCGTGGACTGGGTCAACAAGACGATCGACGTCAACAAGTCGCCGGCGGAGAACACCAAGGGCCTGATCGGCCAGGCCAAGGAGTTCGGCAGCACCATCCTGAAGGGCCTGGTCTCCTGGGTCACCGTCAAGGTCGCCGAGGAGCTGGCGCTGATGGCCACGTCCGCCGCCGCTACCGCGGGCCTCTCGGAGGTGATCGACGTCGCACGCCGCATCTACAAGGCGCTGGTCACCGCCAAGCGTTGGGCGCGGCGGCTGGTCGACATGGCGAACGAGGCGTTGGACAATGTGCTCGACATCGCCGACGGCAAGATCGAGACGGTCGGCGCGAAGTTCCGCGACATCCTGCACAAGGGCATGCCGGTGGTGATCGGCTTCCTGGCCGACCAGGTCGGCCTCGGCGACGTCGGCCGCGAGATCTCCAATATCATCGACAAGCTGCGCGCCCAGGTGGACTCGGCCATCCTCTGGCTGATCGACAAGGTCAAGGCGGCGCTGGACGCGGTGATCGCCGGCATCAAGTCGGGAATCGCCGCCATCAGCGAATGGTGGAAGGTCCGCCTGAAGGTCGGCAGCGGGAAGGACACGCACACCCTGTCCTTCCACGGCGACGAAAACAGCGAGGCCGAGATCTATATCGAGAGCTCGCCGCGCCGGTTGCGGAACTTCATCGCCGACCTGCAGGCCGACCCCAACTACGCCGATGCCGACAAGCAGAAGATCCTGAGCGCCGTCGACAAGAAGATCGACAAGATCCAAACGCTGCAGGGCGAGCTCAAGAAGGCGCTCAAGCTCGGGCATGTGAACGTCGCCGCCACCAAGCGGACCGAGATCAGCGACGCATTCGATTCGATCGGCGAGCAGCTGGGCAAGGTATTCGGCAGCGACGACTACGGGACCGAGGACAATCCGATTCCGATTGCCTGGCCCGGCCCCGCCTCGGCGAACTATCCGACGCTGGTCCTCGGCGGCCGGCTGCCGCCGGACCGACGGCCGAAGTCCCAGTCGGCGATGCGCGCCATCCTGACCAAGGGCCAGAAGGACGAAACCGGTTCCGCGATGGTGGTCTATTCGCCGGAGAAACCCGCCAAGCTGCCCGGCGGAGAAACCATCGGTCTCGGAACCAAGTTCCGGATCCGGCTCGGCAGCATCGTCGGGCCGCTCTCCCAGGAAACCACGGCCGGCGGCGACAAGCTCCTGCGCCTGATCGAGCCCTACGGCTTCAACGCAACGCAGGACGGCTACCAGCTTGACCACGTGCACGAGATCCAGTTCGGCGGCCTGGCCCAGAACGACCAGGTCGAGAATCTATGGCCGCTGGAGCAGGCGACCAATGCCGGCAAGGGCAGTTCCCTGAAAGGCGCTTCCGTCGAGTACCCGAAGGGTCAGACGATCAAGATCGCCACGCTGAAGACAGTCCAAAACGACGACGTCAAGAAGCGCCGGAAATTCTTCTTCAAGATCTCGTCGTTGCGCTGATGCCGCGGAACCTGGCTTGCGGCGGGATCATCTAGGTGCCGCGGCGGCCCTCTCTTCGCAGCCCGCCGAAACTCTCCGTCGAGACCCGAAGCGAAGCCAGCCAGGGCTTTTCCTGGACGCGGCGCATGGCTTGCGAACGCCGCGATACCTGCATCTTGTCGAGGAGATTGTGGACGTGGTGCTTGACCGTGGCGACACTCAGGCTGAGGTCGCGCGCGATCTCCTTGTTCGACATGCCGCGGCCGACCAGGACCAGGACTTCGCGTTCGCGCTGCGTCAAATTCGGCGCCAGGTTGCGCTCGTCTTCGGGTGCCTCGCCGGCGCCGTCGAACAAGGCTCGCAGCAAGCCGGCGGAAATCTCCGAAGGGCAGGCGAGACGCCCCGTGGCCACGTTGGAGAGCGCTTGCCCGAGCTCCTCGATCGACGCGTCCCGGGCCACGTAGCCGCGGAATCCGGCACGCCCGCAGCGGATCACGTCCTGCCGCTGCTCGCGCAGCCCGAGCGCAACCAGAGCCAAGGCCGGCCACTCGACGGCAAGGGTCCGTATCGCCATTAGATCGGTTTCTTGCGTCATATCGATCAGCGCAATGTCGAAGCATTGCGACGGCAACGCCGCGTGCAAAGCCGCGATATCCCGGAACAGGGTCAGTGAAAACGTCGCGTCGCAGCGGGCTAAGCCAGCCACCAGCCCTTCCCCGAGGAGTCTTACAGGCGTGAGGATCGCAACTTGCAAAGGGTAAGAACTCCGACCGAACAAGCATGCTGCAAATACTCAACTGCGACTTGCAATAGTTTACCAGAAAATAGTCGGGGTGGGCGCGATTATTTGCCTAATAGGGGCCCAAGGGCCGTAACGCATAGGCTCTCGAACCACGCTAAAGTGTGAGGGTCTTTCTACTTATGCGCGGTACCCCATTTGAGTGAGGCCCACCGTAAACAGGACGGCATCTGGTCAAAGCCAGACTGTCGATAGGGGTGTTTGCGGGCATGATCGCTGCCGGTGACACAGACGCCCGGCACAATTCTTCAGTGACTTGATCTCGTTCATTTTTTGTTGACCTAACCCGCTTGTCCTGCCACGCCCCAGATATCGCTGGCGTATTCGCGGATGGCGCGGTCGGCGCTGAACCAGCCCATCTTGGCGGTGTTGGTGATGGCCTTCGCGGCCCAGAGCGGTCGCCGCCGAAAGAGATCGTCGGCCTCGCGTTGCTTGGCGGCATAGGCGGCGAAATCGGCGGTCACCAGGAAGTGGTCGTTGTTGACGAGGTCGTCCACCAGGCCGATATAGCGCGCGGGGTCGTCCGGCGAGAACACGCCGCCGCGGATCGCGGCCAGCGTTTCCGCCAGCGCCGGCGTGACCGCCACGGTCTGGCCCGGCGCATAGCCGGCGCGGCGCTTCTGCGCCACCTCATCGGCGCGCAGGCCGAAGATCATGATGTTATCGGCCCCGACATGGTCGTGGATCTCGATATTCGCCCCGTCGAAAGTGCCGATGGTCAGAGCGCCGTTCAGCGCGAACTTCATGTTGCCGGTGCCGGACGCCTCCAGACCCGCGGTCGAGATCTGCTCGGAGAGATCGGCCGCCGGGATCACCAGCTCGGCGAGACTCACATTGTAGTTCGGCAGGAACAGGACGCGCAGGCGGTCGCGGGCGATCGGGTCGTTGTTGACGATGCGCGCGACGTCGTTGATCAGCTTGATGATCAGCTTGGCGCGGTGATAGCTGGCGGCCGCCTTGCCGGCGAAGATCTTCACCCGCGGCACCCAGTCGCGATGCGGTGCGGCGCGGATCTCGTTGTAATGCGCGATCGCTTCCAGGATGTTCAGCAGTTGCCTCTTGTATTCGTGCATGCGCTTCACCTGCACGTCGAACAGGCTGTCCGGATTCAGCGACTGGCCGAGATGGCGCAGCACCGATCCCAGCAGTCGCTCCTTGTTGCGCCGCTTCACCTCCAGGAACCGCTGCTGGAAGCCCGCATCCTCGCGCAGCGGCATCAAGCGCTCGAGCTCGGTCGAATCGCCGATCCAGCTTGTTCCGATCGCCTCGGTGATGAGATCGGCGAGGCCGCGGTTGCATTCCAGCAGCCAGCGCCGGAAGGTAATGCCGTTGGTGATATGGGTGATGCGGTCGGGATGGAGCTGGTGCAGTTCGCGGAACACGCTTTCGCGCATCAGCTTGCCGTGCAGGCCAGAGACGCCGTTGACCCGGTGCGAGCCGATGAAGGCGAGATGGCCCATCTTCACCCGCCTTCCGCCATGCTCGTCGATCAGCGAGAGCGCGGGAATGCGCTCCTTGTCGATTTCCTTGCGCTCGGCCACTTCGGCCAGGTGCAGCGCATTGATCTGGTAGATGATCTGCATATGCCGCGGCAGTAACCGTTCCATCAGCCCGACCGGCCAGGTCTCTAGCGCTTCCGGCAACAATGTGTGGTTGGTGTAGGAGAGGGACGCGCGCGTCAGCTCCAGCGCCGTGCGCAGCACGAACTTATGCTCATCCACCAGGATCCGCACCAGCTCGGCGACGGCCAGGGCCGGGTGCGTGTCGTTCAACTGGATCGCCGCCGATTTCGGCAGGTTCGCGACCGTGCCGTGCTGCATCACATGGCGGCGGATCAAGTCCTGCAGCGAGGCGGAGACGAAGAAGTATTCCTGCTTCAACCGGAGTTCCTGGCCGGCCGGCGTCGAATCGTCGGGATAGAGCACGCGCGAGATGCTGGTCGCGCGCACCTGCTCGGCGAAGGCGTCCTGGTATTGGCCGCGGTTGAAATCGGTGAACTGCATCGGGGCCGCGGGCCGCGCCGACCATAGGCGCAGCGTGTTGACGCGGTTGCCTTCCCAGCCCACCACCGGCGTGTCATAGGCGACCGCGACCACGTATTCCGACGGACGCCACTCGAAGCGCTGGCCGCCCGGACCCTTGGGCTCGACGCGGCCGCCGAAGCCGACATGGAAGGTGACCTCGGGCCGCTCGAACTCCCAGGGATTGCCGAAGGCAAGCCAGTCCTCCGGAACCTCCACCTGGTTGCCGTCGCGGATGATCTGGCGAAACAGGCCGTGGTCGTAGCGGATGCCGTAGCCGAAGCCGGCGATGTCGGTCGAAGCCATGCTCTCCATGTAGCAGGCCGCGAGCCTGCCGAGACCGCCGTTGCCGAGCGCGGCATCGGGCTCGGAATTGCGGACCGCATCGAAGTCGACACCGAGCTCGTGCAAGGCGGTGCGGCAGGCGGCGATCAGGCCGAGATTGGTCAGCGTGTCGATCAGCAACCGGCCGATCAGGAACTCGAGCGAGAGGTAGTAGACCCGCTTCTCCGCCTGCGCATAGGTGCGCCGCGTGGTCTCGACCCAGCGGTCGACCATTCGGTCGCGCACCGCCAGCGCGGTCGCCATGTACCAGTCGTGCACGCTGGCATGCTCGGGATCCTTGCCCACGGTGTAGAGCAGCTTCTTGGTGATCGCCTTCTTGAGCGCGGCGACGCCCGGCGCATCGTTGCGCCCGGTCTCGCTCTCCGGCTCTTTCTGATGAAGCTCGACAGGTCGGTTCATCAACCCTCCATGTCAAACGTCTTTCCGGGCCGACTCGGCGTCAGGCGGCGGGTCAGGTCCTGCGACAGGTCCTGGAGATCGCCGGCCTCGAGCGCGATCACGCTGCCCGCGGGCGAGCGCTGATACTTGACCGTGGCCGCCAGTTCGATCAGCGCGCGATTCTGCTGGAAGCGCGCGATCAACGCAGCGGGCCGGTCGCTTTGGCTGCAGCCAATCACCTCGAGCGCGGAGCGCGTCACGAAGCAGTCGAGCGCGTCGCCACCGGACAGCGCCGTGAACCTGATGGCGTCGCGATCGGGGAAATAGATGCCTGCCTCGCCGAGAAAGCGCAAGAGCACCGCAGTCACCTTCTGATGCGGCACGTTCCCGTGCCGGGTCCGCTGGGGGCAATGTAATGAACATGGTCGTTGCATGCTGCGCGGGCAAGCCAAGGTGCGCTGCGCTGCGCCTGCGGAGCGGCCGGTTTGGGGAGATTCGGAGATTTCTGGCGCGGTTCGGAACCTCTCCAACCAGCATCGGTTGACCGCACACACCCGCAGCAAGGAGTTGACCGATGGGCAGCGTGGCCAAGCAGGAACGGCTCTATGAAGTCATCAAGGATTTCGACAATGCAATGCTGGTGACCAGCGGCGCCAGCGGCAGCAATCACGCCCGGCCGATGCATATCGCGGAGATCCGCGAGGACGGCGACATCTTCTTCGCGACCAGCATGGATTCGCCGAAGATCACCGAGATCGCGGTCAGTCCGGAGGTCGTTGTCACCTTCCAGGGCAACCGGCAGTTCGCCGCCGTTTATGGCCGCGCCGAGATCGTGAAGGACCGCAACCTGATCGACCACCTCTGGTCCGAGGCCTGGAAGGTCTGGTTTCCCGAGGGCAAGGCCGATCCCACGCTTTGCCTGATCCGGGTCGATGGCCGCGAGGGCGAGTACTGGGACAATGCCGGCGTCCAGGGCATCAAATACGCCTTCGAGGCCGCCAAGGCCTATCTGCAGCACCGCAAGCCGCACCCGGACGAGAAGCAGAACGCCAAGGTTCGCGTGAACTGATCCGTAGCGGCGCTGCAGGCGCCCTTGCCCGGGTCCCCGTCGGCTGCGCTACACTGCGGCGCAGAATCGGCGGGGAGGGTTCATGACTGCGGGATGGGTGCGCGTTGCAGTACTGCTGCTGATCGGGATCCCATCGGCGGCGCGCGCCGATGACGCACCCTTCGGCAATCGCGACACGATGTGGCGCAGCGAGCACTACATCGGCGCGCTGCGGCATATGGGCGAAATCTATTTCGCGCGGCCGGTCAAGCGCGGCGACACGGCTTCAGAGCTGCCGCAGGGCGAGGCGATCGACAGCCTCACCTATCGCCATGACGGCAAGGACATCCCGATCGAGGATTATTTCTCCCGGGCCCGCAGCACCGGCCTGATCGTGCTGAAGGACGGCAAGGTGGTCTACGAGCGCTATCTGCTGGCCGCCGATCGGAATTCTCTCTTCACCTCCTGGTCGATGGCGAAGTCCTTCACCTCCACCCTGGTGGGCTTCGCCATCGGTGATGGGTTGATCAAGAGCGTCGATGACCCGATCGACCAGTATGTGCCCGGTCTGAAGGGCTCCGGCTTCGAAGGCGTGCCGATCAAGGCAGTGCTGCAGATGTCCTCCGGCGTCGATTTCGTCGAGGATTACGACCGGCCGGAATCCGACATCAACACGCTCTGGGCCGCGACCATCCAATACAACACCAAGCCGGTGACCGAGTTTCTCTCCCACGCGCGGCCCGGCAAGCCGCCGTTCTCCACCTTCAACTACAGCGGCCTCGACACCTCGGCCCTGGGCTGGCTGGTGAGCTCGGTGACCAGGAAGCCGCTCGCCGATTACCTCTCGGAGAAGCTCTGGGTCCCGCTCGGCATGCAGGCCGACGCCAACTGGAATCTCGACGGCGACGGGGGCGGCGCGAATGAGATCGCCTATTGCTGCCTCAACGCGACGCTGCGCGACTATGCGCGGTTCGGGCAGTTCCTGCTGAACGGCGGAAACTGGAACGGCCGGCAGCTCCTGCCGGCCGGCTGGGTCGCCGAGGCGACGCATCCCGACCGGCCGCAGGTCATGCCGGGCAAGCTGCACGAGGGCTGGACCCTCGGCTATCAATATCAGTGGTGGGTGTTTCCCGACGGGTCGGATTCGATCGGCGGCTTCACGGCTCAGGGCATCAACGGCCAGTTCCTCTATGTGAATCCGAAGGAGCGGCTGGTGATCATCGCCACCAATGCCTGGCGTGAGTTCTGGGACGACGATCTGGAGCGCGAGATCTATGACATCTTCGCGGCATTCCAGGCGAAGCTGCGCTGAGCGCGGCCGGTGTTGCGGAAGTGCATGAGAAGCAATGCATTTGTGGGAAAATGTTCAATTCATCGATATACGGTTTCTTTACCCGCTACGGGGCATGACTGAGGTCCAATTTCGGAGGATCTCATGTTCAATCGCTTGTCGGCGAACGCGCTGCTGAAGTCGGTCGTCGCCGCCCTGGCCGCCATTGTGGTCGTCATGCTGGCCTTTGGTGCCTGGCAGTCTTGGCAAAAGGTCGCGAGCGCCGGCCGCATCGTCACCGTGGCCGAGGCGGCCGGCTCCGCCTTCCGCGCGATGCATAACCTGCGCACCGACCGCTCGACCACGACGCGCGCCGTCAATGCGGAGTCAACCGTCACTGACGGCGATCTTGAGATCATGAACCGGACCCGCGGCGCGGAGATGCCGGCCCTGGCGGATGCCCTGGAACGGCTGCCGGAGATCGACTTCGCCGACAAGGAGACGCTGCTCCCGGCGCTGGTCGCGCTCAACGACACGATCATCAAGCTGCAGGCCGAGACCCTCGAAGCGGTGAAGAAGCCTAAGGCCGAGCGCCGTGCCGGCCTGTTCGACGATTACATGAAGACCGCAACCGACCTCATCGCCGCGCTCGACCAGTTGTCGCAGAAGCTTTCGGCCTCGGTGAAGCATGAGGATGCCGTTATCGACCAGATGCTGACCGTACGCCAGCTCGCCTGGATGGTACGCAATTCCGGCGGCAATGCCTCGCTCGGCGTCACCAACGCGATGGCCGCCAAGGAGATGACGCCGGAAGCGATGGACAAGTACCGCACCTCCGTCATCGAGGCGCAGACCGCCTGGAACGCCCTCCTGGCCGAGACCGTCGTCACCCCGCGGTCGGCGGCGGCGCTGACCGACGCGATCGCCAATGCGAAGTCGCAGTATTTCTCGGACGAATACGTCGCCAAGCGCGAAAGCCTGATCAACGCGATCGCCGCCGGCCAGGTGCCGGACATGAACCCGGCTGATTGGTCGAACTACACCGTGGCGCGCCTCGCGTCCCTGGTGGGTGTCGCCGAGGCGGCGCTCGACAGCGCCAAAGGCTATGCCGGGAGCCAGCGCGGCACGGCGCAGATCAACTTGGTGACGCAGCTCGTGCTGCTGGCCGGCGCGATCGTGCTCGCCATCGGCAGCATGCTGTTGATCGGCCGCCGCGTCATCCGCCCGCTGCACCAGATCCGCGACGCCATGCTGCGGGTCGCCGCCGGCGATCTCAGTGCCGAGGCCGCCTTCCCCGGTCGCAGCGACGAGATCGGCGCACTGGCCGGCGCGCTCGGCACCTTCAAGCAGAATGCCGAGGACAAGGCGCGGATCGAGGCTGAGCAGCATGAACGCCATGCGCAAGCCGAGGCGCGCCAGCACAGCGTCGAGGCCAGCATCAGGGCCTTCGAGGCCGAGGTGAAGCAGGCGCTGGATGCGCTGGCCCAGTCGTCGCGGCAGATGCTCGACACCTCGTCTGACATGAGCCGGGCGGCCGAGCGCAGCAAGGGCCAGGTCAAGGCGGTGGCCGGCGCGTCCGAAGAGGCGTCGTCCAACGTGCAGACCGTGGCCGCGGCCTCGGAGGAGCTTTCGGCCTCGATCGGCGAGATCAGCCGCCAGGTCGCCAGCGCCGCCGACATCGCCGGCCGCGCCGTCGAGGAGACCCGCGAGACCGACCGCACCGTGCAAAGCCTGGCGGAGATCGCCAGCAAGATCGGCGAGGTGATCGGCCTCATCAACGACATCGCCGGCCAGACCAACCTGCTGGCGCTCAACGCCACTATCGAGGCGGCGCGGGCCGGCGAGGCGGGCAAGGGCTTCGCGGTGGTGGCATCCGAGGTGAAGAGCCTCGCCAACCAGACCGCCAAGGCGACCGAGGACATCTCGGCCCAGATCGCCGCGGTGCAGAACGTGACCAAGGAAGCGGTCGATGCGATCAAACGCATCGGCGGCACCATCGCCGAAGTGAGCTCGATCGCGACCTCGATCGCAGGGGCGGTCGAGGAGCAGGGTGCGGCGACCCAGGAGATCACCCGCAATACCCAGCAGGCCGCGACCCGGACCCGGGACGTCTCGGAGAACATCTCCGGCGTGACCGACGAGGCCGATGCCACCGGCATGGCCGCGGAGGGGGTTCGCACGGCCGCCGAGGGCCTCGGCAAGCAGGCGGATCGCCTGCGCGGCCAGGTGAACGACTTCCTGTCCAAGATCCGCGCCGCCTAGGCGCGCGTCCATTCCACCCGACCGTCAATTTCGCGACGGTCTCTCCAGCAAGCCGGGCCGCCCCGTCGCGGTCCGGCTTCGCACTTCCCGGGTTCAGCTCGAGAGCAGCAGCACCGAGGCTTCGGCGTCCGCGATCACCGCGCCGGCGACATTGCCGAAGAACAGCGCCTCGCCGGGCCGGCGGTTGACGCCCATGACCACCAGGTCGAAACCGCGGCGCTTGATCTCGCGCAGGATGGCTTCGTGCGGCGCCAGCTCGGTATGAACCGAGATGTCCGCCTCGGTGTCATAGCGTTCGGCCCAGGTGACCAGCTCCTTCAATGCCGCCTGCTCGTGCTGGTGCAGGGCGCCGCCACGCCGGCGCCCGTCGCGCTTGCCGCTCGCGACATAGAGAAAGGTGATCGGCACGCCCTGGGCCCGGGCCAGCATCACCGCAACCTCGGCGGCGCGGCGCGAGACGTTGTTGCCGCTGACGGGAACTAGAATCTTCAGCCGCTGCGTCGGGTCTTCGCGATGCCCGCCGCGGGCGATGGTGACCCCGAGCGGGCCCTCGAAGCCGGCGACGATGCGGGCGATGTCCTCATGCAGCGCGCCGTCGGGACCGAGCGTCTCATCGACGCCCACCATCATCAGGTCATAGCCCTTGCGCGATTCCCGCGCGACCATTGCCTCCGCCTGCGCGGCGGTGGCTTCCGCCTTGATCAGCGGGACCGGGGGCGTCGCGGTCTTGGGCGCCTTCTTCTCCTCCGGCGCCGCCTCTTCCTGGGAAGGCTCCGCCTTGCCCGTCATTTCCTCCTGCGCCGCCGCCTCCGAAGCCGCCTGCTCGGCGTCATGGGCGCCACGTGCGGTCTCCGCACCGGCCTTGAGGTCGGCCTCCGGTCCGTGATCCTCTTCCTTCGGCCTCGACTTCGGCCTCTCGTCCGGCGCCCGGACCCGCAGCAGCGTGGTCGGCGTGCCGCGGCGGCCGGCGAGCAGTCCGGTCAGATGCGCCATGAACTTTCCGTTGGGGCTGTCGTCGACCGCGAGCAGCAGGCGCTCGACATTGGGCATGAAGCCCTTGGCCTCGAACTCCTCGCGCTCGATCCGCTGGCGTTCTTCCTCGCGCATCGGCAGCCGCGCCAACGCCCAGCGCAGCGACGGCGGCATCGCCAGCGTGGTCAGCACCGCCATGGTGACGATCATGGTGAAGAGGTCCTGGCTGAGCACGCCCATCGAAAGGCCGATGGTGGCGACGATCACCTCGGTCGAGCCGCGCGCATTCATGCCGCAGGCGATGGCCAGCGATTCCGGCAGCCGCAGCCCGCCGAGCCTGCCGCCGGCAAAGGCGCCGGAGAACTTGCCGACCGTGGCGATGGCGACGATCCCGGCGGTCAGCATCAGGATCTCGGGGTTGGCGAGGATGGTGAGATCGGCGGTGATGCCGGCCAGGCCGAAGAAGATCGGCATGAAAAGCGCGGTGATGACGCCGCGCAGCTGCTGGTCGATCTGCCGGGTCAGGATCGGCGATTGTCCCACGAGGATGCCGGCGACGAAGGCGCCGAGCACGTCATGGACGCCGATCGCATCGGTGATCAGCGCCATGCTGAAGGTCAGTGCCAGCACCAGCGAGATCACCGGCAGCTCGCTCTCGAAGTGATCGTTGGCCCAGCGGATCAGCCAGAACACCACGCGGCGCCCGACGGTGAAGCTGACGACCAGGAAGACCGCGGTGCCCAGCACCGACTTCGCCAGGGTCGGCCAGTCGAGATGGTTGTTCTCGACCAGGCTCAGGGTGATCGCGATGACGATCCAGCCGATCGTGTCGTCGATCACCGCCGAGGCCAGGATCACCTGGCCGATATTCCGCCGCATGAAGTTCATCTCGCGCACGACCACCGCGACGATCTTCACCGAGGAGATCGAGAGCGCGGTGCCGAGCAGCAGGGCGGCGGGGAAGCGCTCCTCCGGATTGGGCAGCAGGAAGTCGGGCAGATAGATCCCGAGCGCGAACCCGCAGGCGAACGGCAGCAGGATGCCGCAGATCGATACCGCGAGACTCGCCCGGCCGGTGCGGCGCGCCAGGCCGATATCGGTTTCCATCCCGGCCAGCAGCAGCAGCATCAGCACGCCGACCTGGCCGACCGCGTCGATCATGCCCTTCTGCGCCGCTTCCGAGGGGAACAGCGCCTGTTGCGCCTCCGGCCAGAGCGCGCCGAAGACGGAGGGGCCGAGCACCACGCCGGCCAGCAGGTGCCCCATGACCGAAGGCTGTCCCAGCCGCTGCATCGCCTCGCCGAGCAGGCGCCCGGCGACCACCAGGATCAGGACCTCGGTGACGAAAAGCGGCGTCGAGGGCTTGCCGGCCTGCTCCGCGGCAAAGGCACCAGCGGCCGAGCAGAGAATGAGCGCGCCGACGAGCGGCGGAAGCCAGCCTGAGAATGCGCGCCGCATGCGATCCGGTTGTCCTTGAGACCGCGGACACACCCGATCCGCACCTGGACCAATGTGAAATCGGGCAGGAAGGTTCCCTGCGGAGGCTAGGGTGTGCAGGCCTTGGCGCTGTCGCGCGGGAAGGCGCGGATCCGGTCGAACACGGCCCGCAGCGGATCCCGGGTCCAAGCATCGGTGACGAAGTCATTGTGGACGACGGTGGGGCCGGTCTGCAGGAAGACGATGTCGCCCGCCTCGAGGCAGGGCGTCAGGTCAAGCGCGAAGTCGATTCCGTCGCGCATGAACTGGTCTTGGAGATCGCCGTTGCCCGCGGCACTCGACGCGCTATAGGCGCTGAAAAAGAAGGCCTCGCTGCGGCGATCCTCGATCCATTCGGCGAACTTCTCGGTCTCGTCGTAGATTGCATCCAGCAGGATCACACCGGCGATGCGCCGGTTCGCCTCGCCGACCGCCAGCGACCAGGCTGCCGGCAGATAGCCGCCGCTATAGGCGACCAGGATCACCGGCATCCGCGCGAAATCCTGCGCGCTCATGCCCTCGCCGGCAAGCGCCGCCAGCTTGTGGTCGGTCTCGCGCAGATAGCGGGCGAAGGCCCCGGATTGCCAGAAGCCACCGGCGCTGGAATCGAGCGCATCGACGGCAAGCTGCGGGGCGACCAGCGCCGCGTTCAGGTTGGATTCCGCAAGCTGGCGCGGCACCTGCTGGCGCTCGACCACGTCACGCGCCAGCATCGCCTGGTTGCCGTGCAGGAAGACCACGATTGCGCCCTTCCTGCGGCGATCAAAGCCCTTCGGGATGTAGAGCAGGCTGCGACGGTCGTTGTAGGTCTCGTCCTCCCAATAGACACCGCTGCGCGGCGCCGTATGGCCGCGGCGCGAACCTTGACTGGCATCGAGGAAGGGCGCGTCTTCGTGCGTCTCGTCGCCGGGGACCATGCCGCGATAGGGGAAGGGTGCGCTCTCGAACGGCACCAGCGCCGCCTTGCCGTCCAATGCCTTCACTGCAGGATCCACGCTATCGGCCCCTGAATTGGCGCTGGGCCAGATGAGGAGCAGTAGAGCGATCCAGAGGCGACTTGCCATGCACGGCTTCTTCCCCACTCAGGCCTCGGGTTCGTGGCAGACCGCTTCGATATTGTGCCCGTCCGGCCCGATCGCGAAAGCGGCGTAGTAGTATTCATGATACTGCGGGCGCAGGCCGGGCGCGCCATGATCCTTACCGCCCGCCGCCAGCGCCGCCCGATGGAAGGCATCGACCTGCCGGCGATTCTCCACCCGGAAGGCGAGGTGAAGATAGGCCGGTTTCTCCTGGGTCTGGAACAGGCAGAGCGAGGATTTGCCGTCGGTGCTCATTTCGATGCCCAACGGCCCTTCCTGGACGACCGCGACACCGAGCGGTTCGAGCGCCTTCAGGAAAAAGGCCTTGCTCGCCGCGTAGTCGCTGACGCCGATGACGACATGGTCGAACATGCGCTATCCTCAAGGGTTTGTCGCCCGCGCGAGGCCTAACCTGTTTCAAAGGCCTGGGCAAGCGACCCGTTCCGGCGCGCCAGAAGGCCGGCCGGCAGCCGACCCATGGACCAAGGGTCAGATGCGGAATCCAGCGAACTTGCCCTAAGCTTCCCGTCTGACAATGGCTTGTGACCGTCGAGGGGCGCATGACACGCAAAAGGTTCTGGTTGGTCTTCCTGGCGGTGTTCTGGCTCGGCGCCTGCTCGTCGCCGGCCGAGCGGACGCTTTCCCTGCAAGCGCCGCTCTATGCCACGCTCCCCAATGGCGCGGATCCGCTCAATGCGAGCCGGCCGTCGAGCATCTATGCCGAGGTGGCGGAGGTTCCGGGCGACAATCTCATCCGCTACCTCGAGCGCAAGCGCGGCCATGCGCTGAACCTGCTTTCACTTTCCGGCGGGGGCCAGAACGGGGCCTTCGGCGCGGGCTTCCTGATTGGCTGGCGCGAGAGCGGGAAGCGGCCGCAGTTCGATGCCGTCGGCGGCGTCAGCACCGGCGCGTTGCTGGCCACCCATGCCTTCCTCGGCACCCCGGCCGACGACGCGATCCTGGAGGAGATGTACACCAAGATCACCGCGGCCGACATCTACACCGATCGGAGCATCCTCGGTCTGCTCTCCGCCGACTCGCTGAAGGACACGACGCCGCTGCGCGCGATGATCGCCAAATACATCACCGCGGAGACGTTGCAGCGCGTGGCCGCCGCCTATGATGAGAATCGCATGCTGGCGGTGGGCACGACCAACATCGACTACGCCCAGACCTGGGTGTGGAACATGACGATGATCGCGAAGGCGGGCGACCTGGAGCTCTATCGCGATGTGCTGCTGGCCTCCGCTTCCTTCCCGATCGTCTTCCCGCCGGTGGAGATCGACGGTCATCTTTTCGTCGACGGCGCGGCGCGATCGAACCTGGTGATCCCGGGGATGGGCGGCCAGAAGAAGCCCAATCCGCCGCTCCACGGCGCGGGCAACCTCTATCTGATCGACAACGGCAAGGTGACGACGCCGCCGCAGGCCCTGATCCGGGCGCTGGGGCCGGTGGCCGCCACCACCATCAGCGTGATGATGGAGCAATCGATGCAAACCGCCCTGACGCGGTCCTATTTCGGGGCGCGGCTGCTCGGCTACAACTTCAACATGGTCGGGATTCCCGATGCGGTGAATGTCGGCAACGATCCCTTGGCCTTCGATCCCGCGCAGATGCGCGCCGCCTTCGACGCCGGGCGCGCACTCGGGGCGCAGGACAAGCCCTGGCAGGACCGGCCGGGTGACTCCGGCGACATTCCCGCCTGGGTCTTCAAGGCGGGAATGGCGCCCTGAGTGCATTTTCGCGCGCAACAGGGCCAAACCATCACCATTTCGGCATAGGCCGCACGCGCGCCCGGCGGTGGTCACATTCCGGTCGCGCGGCTAAAAAGCCGGAATGACATCCAAAGCCCACGGCTATCTCTTCGCCCTCGCCGCCACCACGATCTTCTCCTTCCAGGATGCGATCTCGAAGCATCTCGGCGATCACTATCATCCGATCTTCATCACCATGCTCCGGTATTGGGCGTTCGGCGCCTTCTGCATCCTGCTGGCGGCGCGGAAGCCCGGCGGCCTTCGGGCGGCGGCCAGCACCAGGCGACCGGTGCTGCAGATCATGCGCGGCGTCCTGCTGGCCACGGAAATCATGATCGTCATCACCGCCTTCTGGAAGGCGGGCCTGGTGCATTCGACGGCGGTCCTGGCGGCCACGCCGCTGGTGGTCACGGTGCTGTCGATCCCTTTCCTCGGCGAGCATGTGGGCTGGCGCCGCTGGTCGGCGGTCGTCGCGGGTCTCATCGGGGTGCTGCTGATCCTGAAGCCCGATGCCGGCGGCTTCCTCGATCCCTGGCTGCTGCTGCCGGTGCTCTGCTGCTTCATGTATGCGGCCTACCTGATCGCGACCCGGCTGGTCAGCCGCACCGACACCCCGGCGACCAGCTTCTTCTATATCGGCGTCGCCGGCGCGGTCACGGCGACCCTGGTCGGGCCGTTTTTCTGGACCAGCCTCGAAGGCTGGGACAAGCTCTGGATGGGCGTGTTGTGCATCACCGGCATGACCGGTCACTACCTGGTGATCCGCGCCTATGAGCTGCTGGACGCTTCGGCTGCGCAACCGATCACCTATCTCGGGCTGGTCTATGCGGCGTTCTTCGGCGTGCTGCTCTACGGCGAATCGTTGACCTGGAACATCGTTGCCGGCTCGGTGATCGTGGTCGGCGCCGGTCTCTTCACCGTCTGGCGCGAATACGTGCGCCGGCATCGACCGACGCTCTAATTCTGCCGCGCCCGATAGCGCGCATCCTCGGCGCGGATCCAATCCGCGGCCGGGATGGTCTGGCCTTCGCAGCGCACCTGATAGGGCTTGCCGCTCATCAGGCTCTTGCTGGCGGCGCGCGCGATGAAGTCCTCTACCGAGGCAATCTCGTTCTTGAAGTAGTCGTATTTCGCCTGGATGTGTTCGGCGGCCTCGGCGCCGGAATACTCCGACCCGTTGCGGATGAAGGTGCAGGACGAATGGCGGACGAAGCCGACCAGATGGGCGATCTCATCCGCCAGCGGATCGGCGCGCGCGGTCGGCATGGCGAAGACCAGCAGCATCAGGACGGCGGCGATCATTCTCATTGCGGCAGCTCCGTCTCGGATACGACACCGGACCAGGCCGAGGCGAGATCGGTCGCGCCGTGGAAGCGGTGATCCGGCCCGGCCTGGACCGCGCTCGGGTTGGCGAATTGCGCCGGATAGGGCGCGAGATCGGTGAAGCTGGCGGTCATGGCTTGCGCGATTCCGTCCAGCGTGTCTTGGCCCAGGCGGCGATCCACCAGGGCAACCCCCGGACCCGAGACATCGATCCGCGGCGTGTGAAAAGCGCCGTCGAGATCCATGCCGAAATCCACCAGGAAGGACAGGATCTGTGCGACCGCCGGCATGATCTTGCGGCCGCCGGAGGCGCCGAAGCCGACCGCGCCGAGACGCTCCGAAAGCGCCACCGTCGGACACATGTTGGAGAGCGGCTTGGCGCCGCCGCGGATCGAGTTCGGCTTGCCCGGCACCGGATCGAACCACATGACGCCGTTGTTCATCACGATGCCGGTCGAAGGCGACATCACGAAGGAGCCGAAGCGCGACAGCAGGGTTTGGGTCCAGGCGACCACGTTTCCTTGCTTGTCGACGACATTGAAATGGCTGGTGCAGGTCTCGCGCGGCTCCGACTTCTGCTCGCCCATATTGGCCAGCCGGTCGCGATAGGCCCGGTCCAGGCCGCTGGCATAGCCGCGGTAATGCTCCGCCTTCGGCGCGCGCCCCGCAGGCGCCAGGTTCTTGGCCCATCCCTCGAGCACGGCTGCGAGTGTCGGACCCGCGGTCAGCCCCGACGGTGCGAAGACCCGCGCGTCGCGATAGGCGATCTCGACCGGGTCGATGAAGCGCGCCTGGTATTGCGTCAAGTCCGCTTGCGAGAGCCGGCAGCCCATTGCGCCCAGGTCCTCTATCAGCGCCCGGCCGATGGCGCCGGCATAGAACGCGTCCGGGCCGTCACTCGCCAGCTGCCGCAGCGTCTCGCGCAACCGGCCGAGTTTCAGGAAGCCGAGCGCGCCGGCCTCGAACGGCACGGGGACGCGACCCTCGGGGAGATAGGTCTTGCGGGTCTCGTCGAACTTCGCGAGTAACTTCGACTCCACCAGGATCGAGAGCGCGCCGTACCAATCGAGGGCCAGGCCGCGATCGGCCAGGGCGATCGCCGGCTGCACAAGATCGCTCCAGGGCAATCGGCCGAAGCTCTTATGCGCGAGGCCCAGTCCGGCCAGCAGGCCGGGGATCGCGATCGAGTGCGGGCCCATGATGTTCCGGTCGTCGACCACGCCCGGCCAGCCGAAAAAGCCTTCCGCGGTTGGCTTGCCAGTCAGCGGATAATCGGCGGGATCCAGCGCCGCCGGCGCCACCATGCCGAAGTCGAGGCAGCGGATCTCCCTTAGCTGCGCGTCCCAGATGGTGGCGAAGCCGCCGCCGCCCAGCCCACTCATCCAAGGTTCGACCGCCCCCAAGGCTAGGCTCGTCGCCACTGCGGCATCCACCGCGTGGCCGCCGGCCGCGAGAATCCGCGCGCCGGCCGCGGCGGCGTCGCGCGATTGTGCCGCCACCACGCCACCCCCGCTCTCGACCGCAGGCTTGCGATAGAGGGCGCTGGTCGGAACTACGTCTGCCGGCATGGTCATCTAATCATCCAATCTGTTCAGCGGGAATCTGGCCTTTTCCAGGCGATCGGCCAAGCCTAAAGCCGCCGGATTATCCGACTAATGCCCGCGACAAGAAACCTATGCGCCGGGGCGGAGTTTATCGCCGTTAATCGAGCCTCGATGCGGATGGTTCGAAGCCCATTGCGTTGCCCGGCCACAGCTCGAAGGGGTGACAGTTTTCAAGGGGGACCGCAGCTGTCGAGGCTGTTCGCAATTGCGTTGGAGATATACCCCATGAAACGCGCTCTGCTTTTCTCGGCAGCAGTCTGCCTGGTTTGGAGTGGCCATGCCATGGCCCAGCAAGGCAACTACGTCGTGCTCTTCCCCTTCGACCAGTCGACCCTCGATGCGGGCGCGAGGGCCACCATCTCCGCCGCGGCGGAGGAGTTCAAGCGCACCGGTTCGGCCAATATCTCGGTGCAAGGTCACACCGACACCGCTGGCAACGCCGACTACAACCAGGCGCTTTCGGAGCGGCGCGAGGCGGCCGTGACGAATGAGTTGGTCCGCTTGGGCGTGCCGGCGGGGTCCATCAACGGCATTGCCGTCGGCGAGAGCCAGCCCGCGGTGCCGACCGGCGACAACGTCCGCGAGGCACAGAATCGCCGGGTCGACATCCAGATCGCCGCCCCGCCACCGCCGCCCGCGCCGGAACCGGCACCCGCGCCTGCGCCCGTCGCCGAGACTCCGCCGCCCCCACCGCCGCCGGAACCTGAAGAGAAGCTCTGGAGCTTCTCGCCGGGTCTCTTCTACGGCTACAACTTCCACGACCAGCAGGCGACGCACAGCCAGCTCGTCGGCCTCAACTTGAGCCTCGACTACAAGCCCATCGACTGGATGAGCGTCGGCGTCGAGCAGGCGGGCTTCTATCACTTCGAGACCGATGACGACGGCCCGGGCGGCCGGACCGTGGTCGGCCCGGACTTCTATCTCGGCGACATGTTCTATGTCGGCGGCAACTTCGGTTACCTCTATGGTGATGGCTTCCACGATGACTTCATCGCCGGCCCCGAAGCCGGCGTGCAGTGGGAATTCATCAACTGGAAGGTCGCCTACGACATTCCCTTCAACCGCGACGTCGGCGACGGCGTGCTGAATACCACCATCGGCACCACCTTCCGCTTCTAATGTTCAGGGGCCCCTCGCCATTGCGGCGGGGCGTCCCGGCAACAGCACGGCGAAGAAGGACGGCAGCGCCAGCAGATAGGCCGCGCCGCTGATGGCCAGCACCCAGCTCAAGCCGAAGGTGGTCGCGACGATCGGCACCAAAGCCGCGCCGATCACCGAGAAGCAGCCGTTGATACCCCAGGCCCAGAGAAACATGTGGTCCTTGCCGAGCCGGCCCAGCGTGGTCATCGCGGTTGGCATCGGGAAGCCCATCAGGAAAGTGGGCGGCGCCAGCAGCAGCATCGAGAGCAGCAGCCGCGCTGCGTAGGGCAGGATGCCGATCCAGTCCAGCACCGGATCGATCAGCGTGCCATAGCCGATCAGCAGGATGCCGATCGCGACGAAGATCACCGGCATGATGCGGCGGCCGCGCTCGAGGATGCGCTCCGAGGCGAAGCTGCCCAAGCCGGAGAAGATCAGCATGCCGGTGATCAGCACCGCGGCGGAGACGGTGGCGTTGCCGAGCGCCTCGATGAATTTCGCAATCAGGCCGACCTCGACCATGATGTAGCCGAGCCCGAGGCAGGCGAAATAGACGATGGTGCCGAGCTTGCCCGGGTTGTGGCTGAAGATCGAGCGCCAGCCGAGCAGCACGGGGAGTGCGATCAGCAGCAGCGACACCGCCGCCGCGACGCCGAGCGTCGCCCAGAGCAGCAGATAGCCCCAGTCGTCCTGGAACAGCTCCAGCCGGTCGGTGATCTTGATGAGATCGCCGGCTTTCTCATAGGCGGCGAAATAGGGCCGGTCGTTGGTCAGCGGGTGGATGTCGAAGACATAGCGCTGCGCGACCTCGTCCCAGCCGCCGAAGATCAGGCTGTGCCAGGCCAACCGCCCCATGGCGATGGCGGGCAGGACCTGCGGCGCCGCGTCACCATCGAGATTGTCGAGCGTGGTATCGGCCGGATCGTCGCTGCCCGCATCGGCCTGCGGCGTGCCTTGTCCGAAGATCGTCTCGTGGTATTCGCCGAGCAGCGCATCGCTGCCGCTGCCGTCGAACTCCATGCCGGGATAGTAGAGCTCGTCGAAGGAGAGGCCGTGGGTGGTCTCGCGCAGCCTGGCGATCTCGTCGGGCGTGAAGCCGCCGCGCTTGTAGAGCACCGTCGTGGTCGAGAGATAGCTGGAGACCGCGTAGAACGCGTTCTCGGGGTTGGTGGTGTCCGCCTTGCGCGCGGCTTCGACCATGGTGGCGTAGAGCCGCAGCACCGATTTCGGCGGATCCTCCTTGTTCCAGAGTGTCACCGACAGGATGCCGCCGGGCTTAAGCGCGCGCATATAGGTGCGCATAGCCTCCTCGGTGTAGCCGTATTTCTCGACGATGGCGAAGCCGCCGGGATTGGAGAGGCCGGCGGAATCGGCGAGGCTCAGGTCGATGACGTCGTAGCGTTGCTTCGTTCCGGCGAGGAAGAGCCTGCCGTCATAGCCGACCACCGTCACCTTGGGGTCGCGCAGCAGATCGCCGGTGAAGTCGCGCAGCGCCGGATGGTCGAGGAAGGCGCTGCGGATCTCGGGGTTCGCCTCGGCGACGGTCACCGACTTGGCGCCGCTGCGGAGCGCGACCACGGTCGAAATTCCGCCGGCGAACTGCGCGACGAAGGTATCGGCGTCCGGCTTCAGCACATAGGGGTAGTGCATCGGCAGGAAGCGGAAATAGGCGGTCTGTGCTTCCGGGAGTTGGCGCATGACGCCGATCGGCCCGTCGCCGTCGATATACATCCCCCAATAGGCATTGGCCGGCATTTCCGGCAGGTTGAAGGCGGCGTTGTCGGAGAGGCCGGGCGCGAAATGCAGATAGGAGCTGGAATAGAGCTCGAGCTCGCCGAAGGGCGAGATCGAGTGATAGACCCGTGCCATGTCCGGAAACTTCCGGGCATAGGCGACGCCCTTGTAGTCCGACGTGGAAAGCTTCGGGATGTCGATCCAGCCGGGCAGCAGGAAATGCGTGCCGAAGGCAATCAGCGTCGAGACAGCGAGCATGACGACCGAGCGGCGCTCATTCTGGCCGATGAACCAGAGCAGCGCGCCGATCGCCCAGAGTGCCAGCGGCGCCGCGATCAGATTCTCCGGCGGCAGCCAGTACATCGCACCCAGCACCGAGAGTCCGCAGAGGCCGGAGCCGGCGAGATCGGCGAAATAGACCCGGGCGAAGGCGCGGCGGCTGCGGAGCAGAACCGTGCCGATGAACAGCGCACCCGCCAGGAAGGGCGTGAAATACAGCAGGAAATTCGCCAGCAGCAACCATTTCTGCTGCGGGTCGGAGATCAGGAAGATCGCGTTGAAGGGAATCTGCTGCGCGATCAGGTTCGCCGCCACCATCAGCGGCCCGAAGGCCAGCAGCGAGAGCGCGGCGACTTGGCGCCAGTTTCGCTCGAACCAGTCTTTGCCGGCGCACATGACGGCGCTGGTCAGGCCGAAGCCGAGCAAAGCCAGGCTCACCACCAGCGAGCCGAAATGCACCCAGTTGCCGACCGCGAAGATCCGCATGATGCAGATCTGCAGCGCAATGACCGATCCCGCCACCAGGCCGATCGCGAGATAGGCCGGCAGCGGAACCTTATCCGCACCGTTCAAGATGGGCTCACTGCGGCGCGTCGCCGTTATGCGTGCCCTTGATCTTGTCGCCGGCCAAGGCGGTGAAGGGCACGAAGGGCACGATCCGGCCGTTGTATATATCCGATCGGGCGACCGTGATGGTGCCGTCGGCGGCCTTCTGCTTGATCACCTTCAGCACATGCTGCGCGCCCGGGGGACCCACTGGGATCACCATGATGCCGCCGTCCTTCAATTGCTGCAGGAGCGGCGGCGGCACATGGTCGATGCCGCAGGTGACGATGATCTTGTCGAAGGGACCGGCTTCTTCCCAGCCGTAATAGCCGTCAGCATTCTTGGTGGTGATCGACTTGTATTCGCTGTAGCCCGCGGCGATCAGCTCGTCATAGGTTGCCCGGGTGCGCTCGGCCAGCGGCTTGATGATCTCGATCGACCAGACCTTGTCGGTCAGATTCGAGAGATAGGCCGACTGGTAGCCGGAGCCGGTGCCGATCTCCAGGACCTTCTCGCCCTTCTGCACGTCGATCGAGGTGGTCATGCGCCCGACCAGGTGCGGTCCGGAGATGGTGACGCCGTAGCCGATGTCGAGGAAGGCGTTGGCATAGGCGCGCTTCAGGTTGTTCGGCCGCACGAACTTCTCGCGCGGCGTCATCAGGAAGGCGCGCTCGTTGCGGTCGTCCTTCAGGTCCTTGTTGTCGACCAGCACGCGGTAGCGCTTCCAATGCTCGGCGAGATAGGCCGGATCCTCGCCGCGGTTGGCCGTCATCCAGTCGATGTAATTCTTGGCATTGTCCGCCGGCGGCATGGCGTCCCAGTTATAGGGCACCGGCACATTGGCCAGCGCAGGCTGAACGGCCGCAGCGGCGATCAGGCCCGCCGAGCTGGCGAGAAATTGGCGACGATTCAACGGACTTCCCCCGAGCAACCGAGACTTCCCGACACAGAAAATGCGGCCTCGGCAGCCGCATTGTCCACCCTCATTCTGTAACACAAGGGCGTCATCCGGTTCAGCGCATATTGCCGGTATGGCCGAGGGAATAGCGCCCGGGTTGGGGCCAGACCGCGAGACCGTGCGGCTCCCGGCCGACCGCGATCGACTTCACGCTGCCGTCAGTCGTGTTGAAGCGATAGACGACGTTGTCGAAGCGCCCGGAGAGCCAGAGATAGCGGCCGTCGGGCGAGACGTTGCCCATGTCCGGGCTGCCGCCGCCGGGAATCCGCCAGGTCGCCACCACCCGGCGGGTCGCGAAGTCGAGCACCGAAACGCTGCCCGGCCCATGCTTCCGGCCCTCGACCCGGTGCGAGCCGCGGTTGGCGACATAGAGCTTGGTGCCATCCCGCGAGGGATAGAGGCCATGCGCGCCGCACCCGGTCGGGATGAAGCCGACCTGGGTGAAGCTCTCGCCATCGACCAGGTAGACGCCGTCGGCCAGCATGTCGGCGACATAGAAGAGGCGGCCGTCCGGCGCGATGCGGATGTCCTGCGGCATGCCGGTCGTGGCCGCGGTGCAGGTCGGGAAGCCGGCCACCGCGCTTGGCGACGCGGCATCGGTGAAGGCTGCGGGGATGATGCCGCTGGCCTGGCTCTCCTTCACGGCATTCTCCTTCGACAGCGTCAGATAGCCGACCACGACGCGCTGCTGCAGGTCGATCTTGGCGATGCCGCCGCCATATTCGCAGGTGAACAGCGCGTAGCGGCCGTCGATCGAGAAATCGGCATGGTTGATTCCGGCACAGCCCGGGGTGGGAAGCGACCATTGCAGCGCCATCGTATGCGGATCGCGGAAGTCGAGCCGCTGGCTCTCCTCGGCGACCACGATCGCCGACCGGCCGTCCGGCGTGAAATACATGTTGTAGGGATCATCGACCGCGATGCTGCGGCCGGGCCTGGCGGTCTTCGGGTCGATCGGGGTGACGCTGCCGTTCATCCGCTTCTCGGCGTTGTTCACGACCCAGAGCGTCTGCATGTCCCACGAGGGAACGACATGCTGCGGGTTCACCCCGGTGCGGAAGCGGCCGACCACCTTCATGAGCTTGGGATCGATCACCGTGACATCGCCGGCGATCCGGTCCGGCACATAGATGCGGTAGAGCGCGCCGGCGACGGCCGGGCTCAGGCGACTGGCGCCGATCTCGCTGTAGAGATTATCCGGATCGACCACCGGCGGCATGCCGGCGACGGTCGCGACCGCGCGGGACGAATGGCGGGGCGCGACGGCACCTGTGCCGTCCGCCGCATGAACGAAGCTGCCGGACAGCCATTGGCAGGAAGCGAGCACCGAGGCGAGGCCGAAGGCGGCCAGCCAGCGGGGGTGAAAAAGCCGTCTCAAAATGCGCCCACGACACAAAATACCTGCGCCGCAGCTAACACGCGCGGGAGGCGCTGGACAACGGGATTAGGGTAACAGATTGAAACGGCCCGGGCGCTGAGCACCCGGGCCGCCGATAGGCACCGCGTTAGTCGATGCCGGCCTGCAGGCGGATCGCCTGGTCGCGGCGGTTCCGGAGATCCACCGCATCGCCGCCCGCGGTCGAGCGCAAGGTCACGTCGGTCGCCAGGTTGCCCTGGCTGGCGTAGAGCGCTGCGCCGGCGTCATGGTCGGCGATCATCTGGGCGAGATAGTAGCGGTCGACGTCGTAACCACTCATCCGCGAGAGATCATCGGCCGCTCGGCTGCCGGCCGGGCTCGGCGTCCAGGCCAGCGAGACGTTGCGGCGAAGCGCGATGCTGTCGAGGTCGTCCGCCATGCGGCGGTGGTCGTTGATGGTCTGCATGGCGAACTCGCGCACCGCCGGCGACTGTGCCCGCTGATAGGCGACGCGTGACAACGCGATCTCGGTCGCATTGAACTGCGAGGCCCGCGCCATGAAGTCGACATCGCTGCCGGCGATGGCGGTGCTGGCCGGTACCTGCGCCGGGACCAGCACGGTCGAACCCACCGTGGTCACCGACGGGCTGACCGTGTTCGCCGGCACCAGCACCGTTGTGGTGGTCGCCGATCGGGCCGGGACCAGCACCGTGGTGGTCGTCGGCTGCGTGGTCGCGACCACCGTGGTCGTGCCGGACGGCGGCAAGGTCGAAGCGACCGTCGGCGCTGCGGTGGTCTTGGAGCGATAATAGGACTGCGACTGTCCGTTGTTGTCCTTGCTGTGCGGATACTGGCTGGGGCTGCCGCAACCGGCAACCGTCACGGCGCAAAAGGCGAGCGCCGTGGCCAGGAGCGCGCTGCGCTGTGTCCTGGTCATGTCAAACCTCCTGCAAAGACGCCGGGCGAACCGGCGCTGAAGTTGAGGGCGTCAGATACGTCCCGTGGCCAACAGGATCACGATCACGATGAGGACCAGTCCCAGGCCGCCACTCGGGTAGTAGCCCCAGCCGCGGCTGTGCGGCCAGGCGGGGATCGCGCCGATCAGCAACAGGATCAAGACGATGAGTAGAATGGTACCGAGCATACTGCCTCCACGGCTTCAAACTTCCGGCCTGCGAACCGGACTGCAGGACCAACCTGGGATCAAAGGCGGGGTTCCCTCGCTGAACACTGGAGAATGAGTCGGGTCCTCCCATTGTCTCGCCCCGGCGCTGTGCATTAAACTCCAGGCCCGCGCCGGGGATTTACACATGAACGACCACGATCATCACGACCACGGGCATGATGACGGCTCCGCTCTGCCGGAGATCGCCTTGCGCGTGAAGGCGCTGGAATCGATCCTGGTCGAGAAGGGCTACGTCGATCCGGCGGCGATCGACGCCATCGTCGAGACCTATGAGACGAAGGTCGGCCCGCGCAACGGCGCCCGCGTCGTCGCCAGGGCCTGGAGCGATCCCACCTATCTTTCGCGGCTGCGCGAGGACGCCACCGCGGCGATCGCGGAGCTCGGCTTCGCCGGGCGACAGGGCGAGCATATGCGGCTCGTCGAGAATACGCCCCCTCTTCCAAATCACCCGGGGTGCCACAACCTCGTCGTCTGCACCTTGTGCTCCTGCTATCCCTGGTCGGTGCTGGGTTTGCCGCCGGTCTGGTACAAGGCCGCACCCTACCGTGCCAAGGCGGTGATCGATCCCCGGGGCGTGCTCGCCGATTTCGGCGTCGCCTTGCCGAAGGAAACCGAGATCCGGGTCTGGGATTCGACCGCGGAGCTGCGCTACCTGGTCCTGCCGCTTCGTCCCGCCGGCACCGAAGGCTGGAGCGAGGACAAGCTCGCCGACCTGGTCACCCGGGATTCGATGATCGGCACCGGCCTGGCGCTGGCGCCGGGAGCAAAGTCATGAACGGCGCGCAGGATCTGGGCGGCATGATGGGCTTCGGCCCGGTCGTGCCTGAGCAGAACGAGCCGATCTTCCATGCCGAATGGGAGAAGCGCGCGCTGGGGGTGACGCTCTGCGCCGGCGTGCTCGGCGAGTGGAACATCGACATCAGCCGCCATGCGCGCGAGACCCTGCACCCGGCCGACTATCTCTCCTCCAGCTACTACGAGATCTGGACCAAGGCGCTGCTGAAGCTGCTGGTCGCGCGCGGCCTGGTCAGCCCGGAAGAACTCGCGGCCGGCCGCAGTCTCGCCCAACCGAAAGCCACCAAGCCGCCGTTGAAGGCGGCCGACGTTCCGGCGCGGCTGAAGAGCGGCGGGCCCTGCGACCGCCCGCTCGATCGCGCGCCGCGTTTCAAGACCGGCGACAAGGTGCGGACGCTCAACATCAACCCGACCACGCATACAAGGCTGCCGCGCTACGCCCGCGCCAAGCTCGGCGTGATCGAGTGCCGGCAGGGCAGCTTCGTCTTCCCCGATACCAATGCGCATGGGAAAGGCGAAGACCCGCAATGGATCTACTCCGTCGTTTTCAAGGGGACGGAGCTCTGGGGCGCGGATGCCGATCCGGGCCTCACTGTCGCGATCGATCTCTGGGAGCCCTATCTTGAACCGGCCTGACCTGCTCGGGGCCTTGCCGGAGCTGCCGCGCGACGCGGAAGGGCCGGTGTTCCGCGAGCCCTGGGAGGCGCAGGCCTTCGCCATGGCGGTGGCGCTGCACGAACGCGGCACCTTCACCTGGAGCGAATGGGCGGCGACGCTCGCGGTCGAGATCAAGACCGCGCAGGCCGCCGGCGATCCCGATACCGGCGAGACCTACTATCAGCACTGGCTCGCCGCGCTGGAAAAGCTGGTCGCGGCGAAAGCGCTGGCCAGCAGGCTCGAACTCGCAACGCGCCGCGATCAATGGGACCGCGCGGCCCGCGCCACGCCGCACGGGGCACCGATCGAGCTCGCCAACGACCCGCAACAGCGCAACCCGCATTAGCAACCGATTTCGGACAAGATCCGTTATCGAGCCATCGCGCTTGTCAGAAGCCTTTCCGCGAGGCCCGATGTACCGTTCCTGGACCGTCTGCCAGACGACGCTGCTTGCGACCCTGCTGGCCGTGCTGTTGTCCGCCTGCACCACCACCCGCGAGACCGAGCCGCAACGCACCGCGACTGAGCAGCTGCTGATCTCGACGGCCGCGGACCGCGCCGCCGATAGCATCGTGCTCAACCTCGGGCCGGAGCGGAGGGCCTTCCTCGACGCGACCAATTTCGAAGGCTTCGACGGCAAGTATGCGATCGCCGCGATCCGCAGCAGCCTGCTGAAGAAGGGCACCCGCATGGTCGCCGAGAAGAAGGATGCGGACACGATCATCGAGATCCGCTCCGGCGCGCTCTCGATCGACAAGAGCGAGACCCTGGTCGGCATTCCCAGCTTCGATATTCCCATTCCGCTGGCTGGCGATCTCGGCACGCCGCAGGTGGCGCTCTACAAATCCGAGGAACAGCAGGGCGTCGCGAAATTCGCCGCAACGGCTTATGACGCCAAGGATGGGCGCTTCCTCGGCGAGTCCGCGCCGCCGCTCGGCCGCTCGAAGATCAAGCGCCAGGTGGTGCTGATCGTCTCCTGGATCGAGGACGACGTGCACGGCAAGGAGGCGGCCCCGGAATCCAAGACGACCCGGGGCATCACCTTCGCGCCGTAGAGACCGGATCGCCGATCGCCTATACTGCCGCCATCCCAGGCAAGGCGAGGGGAGCCATGCGCACGATTCTCTGCTACGGCGATTCCAACACTTACGGCACCGCGCCGATGCAGCATCTCGAGGACGACCGCCGCTTCGGACATGGCCAGCGCTGGGTCAGCGTCATGCGGCAGATCATCAGCGCCGATTGGTGGGTGCTTGAAGAGGGCCTGCCGGGGCGCACCACCGTGCTCGATGATCCGATCGAAGGCATCTACAAGAACGGCCTTACCTATTTGACACCCTGCCTGGAAAGCCACCGGCCGATCGATGTCGTCACGATCGCGCTCGGCACCAACGACCTGAAGGCGCGCTTCGGCATGCCGGCCACCGACATCGCCGCCGGCGCCGGCATCCTGGTCGAGACCGTGCGCAGTGCGCTGGCCGCTTTCGGGCAGAGCGCCAAGGTGCTGCTGATCGCGCCGCCGCCGATTCTGGAAGTGGGCTGTCTGGCCGACATGTTCGCCGGCGGTGCGGCAAAGTCGCAGTCCTTCGCGCAGCATTACCAGGCGGTGGCCGCGAAGCTCGGTGCCGACTTCCTCGATGCCGGTTCGGTGATTGCCAGCAGCAAGATCGACGGCATCCACTTCGATCTGCCGGAGCACCAGAAGTTGGGCATGGCGGTGGCGGCGGCGGTCAAGCGGCTCTGAGGCCACGTCCGCAATTGCGCTAGATCAATTCCCGGCGGCGGTGCTGAACCGCACTCCCTGCGACAACACGCCATCCTGAGCTTCAGGCTGCCTTAAGGTTGGGCGCGAACAATCAAACTGGCCTTGTCGTGTCGGCAGGAGCCCGGGAGCCGCGCGTGACCGTCTCGGACGCGCGCCAAGTCCCAACGACAACAATCAGGAGACTGTCAGGATGATCTCTCTCAAATCCAAGGAAGCCACGCCGCTCATCCGTCTCGGTCGGGTCGCGCTCACCGCGCTGTGCTTGACTGTTGCGGGTGGCGCGATGGTAACCTTCCCGCTCGGCGGCCAGGCCTTGGCCGAAGGCAGCGATCATGATGGCGGCGATCACGACGGCGGCGGCGAGGGTCATGACTCAAGCGGCCATGACGGTGCGGGCCATGACGCGGACAGCCACGATGGCTCGGAGTCGTCGCATGAAGGCAGCGACGACCGCAGCGACGACGACACCGCGGATGCGACCGGTTCGGATGATGCGGCCGGTCACGATGCGGGCGACGACAGCACCGACCCATCCGGGGTTGTCGCGCCGGTGGTGCCGCCCGCCGGGACCAACTGAGACCTGACGCGTCTCGCGCCAGAACACCCCTCCAGACGCCTACCCGCCGCGCGGTGAGCCAAACCGCGCGGCCTCACACCCGGCCGCGTGTCGGGCGATACCCCATTTGGGAATAGCGGACGAAGTCCGTCGTTCTCTCCGCAGTGGCCTTCGTGGCAAGCGGCAAGCAATTGGGGAAACAGAGTTTTCCACATGATTTGTATCAAATACATCGAATCCGGCCGAGTTTCGGCCGGAACTCGGATCGCGCGCTGAGCCCAGCCGCCATGACCCCTAAACCGCGCCCTTCGGGAACAGAAGCTCACAGCCGGTTGTTAGCCGAGTCTGGGAGCGCCCTTTACCCGTCCTTGAGGAAAACCGACAATAGTCTCAGCGCGCTCCTGAGGCGGGGAATAAGGGTCTACACTGGTCGTTCTATGAGCGAAAAGCCGGAGACGAATGCCGCCAACTTCGATCGCAACGACGAGCGGTCGCAGATGGGTCGCGACATCGTGGCATTGCTCCCCAGATTGCGCCGGTTCGCCGCCGGCCTCACCGGCTCGGTGCAGGAGGGCGACGACGTCGTGCAGACAGCGTGCCTGCGGGCTCTGGAACGGTACCATCAATGGGAACCGGGGACCCGATTGGACAGCTGGATGTTCCGCATCATCCGCAATCTTTGGCTGGACCGCGGCAAGTCCGCGTGGAACCGGCTGGTGCGGAGCGATCCCGAGGCGCTCGTGGAGATCGCCGACCATTCGCTCGGTCGCGAGATCGAGGTGCGCGATGAGCTGGCCGCCGCGCGCGCCGCGATCGCGGGACTGCCCGAGGCCCAGCGCGAGGTGCTGCTGCTGGTGACGGTGGAAGGGTTGACCTACGAGGCCGCGGCCGATGTCTTGGGCGTGCCTCTGGGCACGGTGATGAGCAGGTTGGCGCGGGCGCGGGTCGCGGTTGCCCGCCAGGTCCGCGGCGAACAGCGCGAGGCGGAAGCCGAGCCGGATGCCGCCGCCGCAAAGCGCCGCAGTTGAAGGACCAGAGGACGGATTATGCAGTCGGATGACCGACCGAACGGCGAACGGAACGAGGGCGACATCGATGCCGCCGAGGAGGAGCGCATGATCCGCATCATGCAATATTGCGACGGCGTGTTGCCGGCGCGCGAAGCGGCTGCGGTCGCCGAGGAAATCGCCCGCGATCCCCATGCCGCAAGGCTGGCTGCCGAGATGTCGGCCGGCGCCGACGCGGCGCGCGCCGCCTGGAAGTTCGATGCCGGCCCGGTGCCCTTCGAGCTGGCGCGGCGCGTCACTCAGTCGGCCCGTGAGCCGGTGCGCCGCAAGCCTGCCGCTGCGTCGGTGGTCGACTGGCGGATCGCGGCTTCGCTGGTGGTCGGCATCGGCCTCGGCATGCTGGGCCTGCTGATGGCGCAGCACGGTGGTGACCAGGGCCTGCGTCTCGCCGGCTCCGAGCGGATCCAGCAAGGCACCGCCGCAGCGACCGATCCCTCCTGGCAGCCGGCGCTGATGACCGCGCTGGCCAAGGATCCCGAGACCACGAGCGTCAGCTTCGGTGCGTCAGGCACCGAGAATACGGTCCGGGTTGCGCGCTGGTTCGACACCGAGACCGGGCTGCACTGCGCTGAGTTCGCCAAGGCGACGGGCGGCGCGGTCAGCGCCGGCGGCATCGCCTGCAAGAAGCCGGACGGCGGCTGGGACGTGATCGAACAGGCGAAATGAAGCTCCGCCGACCCACCTTTCTCTCGGTCCTGATGACCGCCGTCGCGATCGTCGCGGCGGCGGCGCTGCTCTCCGCGACCTTCGCGCCGCAGCACTTCGCCTTCGCCGATCCGGGCAACGGCAACGGCAACGGCAAGGGCGGCGGCAACGGCGGCGGCAATGGCAATGGTGGCGGTAACGGCGGCGGCAACGGCGGCGGCAACGGTGGCGGCAACGGCAACGGTGGCGGGAACGGCAACGCCGGCGGCAACGGCAATTCCAGCAACGGCAACGGCAACGCCGGCGGGCTCGGCAACGGCGTCAACGGCAACGGCAACGCCTTTGGCAAGAGCAAGGCCAAGGGCCGCGTCGATTCCGCGACGACGGAAAGCGGGACGGTCGCATCCAGCAGCTCTCTGCCGGGCGACCGCAAGCCCGCCAGTGGCGACCGCATTATTCGCAACGAAGTCGTCGTGACCAACCCGAGCCCGGGCTTGAGCGCCTTCGCGCGCGCCAGCGGCTTCCAGGTCGTGGACAATCAATCGCTCCCGGCACTGGGGCTCAGCGTCACGCGATTCCAGGTGCCGGAAGGGGTGTCCGCCACCCAGGCCCGCGACCTGATCTCGGGACAGTTCCCCGACGCGATCGTCGATTACAACCATCTCTACGAGCCGCAGGCCAGCCTCACTTTGCCCTCCACCGATTACGCCGAGAAGGCGGTGGGCTGGAGCGCGGGCCTCCGGGACTGCAGCGCGGCGGCGAAACTCGGCCTGATCGACACCGACGTCGACTGGTCGTTGCCGATCCTCGGCGGCGCGCATAAGCAAGCCGCCGGCTTCCTGGAAAGCGGCCTGGATCCCGCGCCGTCGCAGCATGGCACCGGGATCGCGACCTTGCTGGTCGGGCAGAACGGTTTCGGCTTGATGCCGGGTGCTTCACTTTACTCCGCCGGAATCTTCGGCATGGACAGCGCCGGCGAACCCGTGGCCTCGGTCACCAGCTTCGCCTCGGCGCTGGACTGGCTGCTCTCCAACAACGTCGTCACCATCAATGTCAGCCTGAGCGGGCCGCCGGATCGACTGATGGAGCTCGCGGTCAAGCGCGCACAGCAGCGCGGCGCCGAGCTGGTCGCCGCCGTCGGCAACGACGGCGCGACCGATATGCCGCGCTTCCCGGCGGCCTATGACGGGGTGATCGGCGTGACCGCGGTCGATCAGTCGGGCCATGTTTTCGATGGCGCCAACCGCGGCAGCTTCGTGGCTCTCGCCGCGCCCGGAGTCGATCTCTTTCTTCCCGGTCAACCGAGCGGCAGCGGCGCCAGCGATCGCCTGGTGACCGGTACCTCCTTCGCCGTGCCCTACGTGACCGCTGCGCTGGTGAGCTATGGCAACGACCGGCAGCGCATGTTCGCCGACGCGCTCGACCTCGGCGCACCCGGCCCCGATCCGGTCTTCGGCCGCGGCCTGGTGCAGGGGCCGCAGGTCTGCACCAGCGCGGCTTCGGCGAACTGACGCAGGCATTCGCGATAAAGTTCCATCAAATCGCCCACTTAATTGCCCCGCCCCGGGGGAATATCCGGCTACTCACATCGTTCTTTGCAGGACACGTCAGCCAAAACGCCAATCTCGGCCATCGACGGCAGGCGCCTCTTTGAACGGAACAGGAGTCGGAATAATGGTCCTTCCCAGCCAGATCTCTTCGCTTGAACCGCGCCGCTTCGGCCGTGTGGCGCTGACCGCGCTCGTCATCGGCTTCGGTGTCACCGCCGTCTCGGCGCTGCCGCTCGCGGACGTGGCCTTCGCCGACAAGGGCGGCAACGGCGGCGGCAAAGGCGGCGGGGGCGGCAATGGCCATGGCGGCGGCAACGGCGGTGGCCAGGGCCATGGCGGCGGCAACGGCGGCGGCAATGGCAACGGCAACGGCCAGGGTCACGGCCAGGGTGGTTCCAGCGGCAGCGCCAAGGCCGGTCCGTCGGATGAAGCGAACGACGATCAGACCGCCGATGTCGATGACGACGCGGCCGAAGACAGCACCGATGACGACTCGCTTAAGGCGAGCAAGCTCGGCAAGCTCAATGGCTTCTTCCATGCGTCGCCGAACGCGCTGTCCAACGCCTCGCCGAACTCGGCTATCGGCAAGATCAGTCAGACTTTCCGCGACGCGCTGTCGGATTATGCGGAAGCCAACCAGGAGGACGATTCGGAAGACGACGGCACCGGCGACACCACTGATGCGGAAGATACGCCGCCGACCGGTCCGTCGGTCGAGGACCTCGGCGCCATCCTGGCCGGCGCGACCAACAAGCCGGTCACCGGGGCGCAGGTGCAGGCGATCATCGACCGCCTGGCCGAGCAGAACCCGGACGACGACGCGCTCAACGATCTCGCCGACAACCCCGATGACCAGACTGCTCAGGACATCGCCGATGCCGCCAACGCGGCGAAGTCGGGTGAGCCGGTTGAAGAGCCGGGTGACGGCACCGATGAAGGCACCGACACGTCCACCGACGACGGCACGACGGACGGAACGCCGGTGGCCGCGACTAACTAAGTCCCGCGCAGTTTCGAACAGCGTCTTTGATCTTGGGGACGAAGCCAGCGCGCTTCGTCCCCATTTTTTCTTCGGGCCCATCTTTTTCGGGGCGGCCCGCCGCGATCCGAATATGCCCGGCCGGCCTGAACCGGGTCGCGCTTCCCACATTCTGACCTCCAAGCGCCGTGCCCCTGCGGCGCCGACACCAGATGTGTGAGGAGTCGTTGCATGAAAAAGATTCGTAGCGAGACGCGGCATTCGGTCGGGTTCGCGGGGCGGCTCGCCTGCGCCAGCCTGCTGCTCGGCGCGGCCGGCCTGTTGACGGCCGCACCGGCTTCGGCGGGCGGATTGCTGGGCGGCGGTGGCCTGGGCCTCGGCGCCGGTGCCTCCGCCGGTTCTTCGACCAGCGCGTCGGCCGGCCATTCGACCGGCGACGACGGCGACACCAGGACGAAATCGGTCGATGCCCGCAACGACACCGGCGCCGGTGTCGGCGTATCGGTCGATGCGGGCAAGACCGGTGCGGACCTCGGGTTGGGAGTCGAATCCGCAACCGGACTATCGCTCAGCCACGCCAAGTCAACCGGATCCGATGACGAAGACGGCGACGCCGGGAGCAGCGAGACCTCAGCCAGTGCCGCCGCCGGCGCCAGCACGGAGACTGACGCCGAGGTGACGGCGAGCCAGGATCATGGCGAGGGCGAGGATGCGACGCCGGTTGCGATCCTCGATGCCAGTGCGGCGACCCAAGCCGCCGCTGCGACCGAAGTCAGCGTCGAGCACACCACCGTGGACCGCACGACGAATTAGAAAGTCGCCGGAACGGCGGGCCGGGATGCTTCGGTCCGCCGACCGCGGTTAGAACGTCGCGCCGATATGCCAGGGCGCGAACTCATCCTCGCCATAGCCCAGCTCTTCGCTCTTCGAGCGCTTGCCCGAGGCGATGTCGAGCAGCAGCTTGAACACCCGCTCGCCCATCTCCTCGACGCTGGCGCCCCCGTCGAGGATCTCGCCGCAATTGATGTCCATGTCCTCGGCCATCCGGTTGTACATCGGCGTGTTGGTGGCGAGCTTGATGCTGGGGCTGGGCTTGCAGCCGAAGCAGGAGCCGCGCCCGGTGGTGAAGGCGATGAGATTGGCACCGCCGGCGACCTGGCCGGTCGCCGAGACCGGGTCGTAGCCCGGCGTGTCCATGAAGACGAAGCCACGCTTGTTGACCGGCTCGGCATAGCGATAGACATCGACGAGATCGCTGCGCCCACCCTTGGCGGCGGCGCCGAGCGACTTCTCGAGAATCGTGGTGAGGCCGCCGGCCTTGTTGCCCGGCGAGGGGTTGTTGTCGAGCGAGCCGTTGTCCTTGGCGGCGTAGTTCTCCCACCATTTCAGCAGATCGAGCAGCTTGTCGCCGACCTCGTGGCTGACCGCGCGGGAGAGCAGCATATGCTCGGCGCCGTAGATCTCCGGGGTCTCGGAAAGAATCGCGGTGCCGCCGTTCTGCACCAGCAGGTCGGCCGCAACGCCCAGCGCCGGGTTGGCAGTGATCGCCGAGAAGCCGTCCGACCCGCCGCATTGCATGCCGAGGATCAGGTGCTTGGCCGGCAGCTTGGTGCGCTTCACGTTGTTGACGATCGGCAGCAGCTCGCGGATATGCGCGATCGCCGCCTCGACGGTCTTTCGCGTGCCGCCGACTTCCTGCATCACCAGGGTCTGGATGCGCTGGCCGGCCTTCAAGCCTTCCTCGGCCACCAGGCGCGGCAGCTGGTTGGATTCACAGCCTAGGCCGATCATCACCACCGCGCCGAAATTCGCGTGCTTGGCATAGCCGCCGAGGGTGCGGCGGAGCAGCTTGGTGCCTTCGCTGTCGGGCGCGCTGGCGCAGCCGTCCTTGTGGGTGAGTGCCACGACGCCGTCGACATTGGGATAGGGCGCCAGCTCTTCCGGATGCATGCGGAAGTGATCCGAGATGTGCCGCGCCACCGTCGCCGAGCAGTTCACCGTGGTCAGCACGCCGATATAGTTGCGCGTCGCGATCGTGCCGTCCGGACGCAGGATCCCCATGAAGGTCGCGGCCTTGTCGTCGGCGAAGATCGGCATGTTGGTGCGGCCGGAGCCGATCGCATGATCGGCGGTGCTCGGCCGGAACTCGACATTATGCGTGTGGATGTGCTGCCCCGGCGCGATCGGCTTGGTGGCGACGCCGATCACCTGGCCGAGCTTGCGCACCGGCTCTCCGTCCGCGATCGGCTTGGTCGCCATCTTGTGGCCGCGGGCGATGGTCTCCGCCGGCCGCACCTCGAGGCCGAGATCCTCGCCGGCCTTCAACTCGCGGGTCGCGACGATCAGCGGATCGGTGGGATTGAGCTGCAGGAAAGGTGGCCGGTTCTGGCCGTGATCTGCGTTCGACATCCTGCTTTTCCTCCATGCATCAGGCAGATCACCGGTCTACTCCTGCCCGCGCGAACGCGCAATGCATGCGAAAACCAATTTCATCTGTAGGGTTACATTATGCGCATAAAAAAAGGGCGGCCGAAGCCGCCCCTATCGAAGAATGCGATGGTTCTCAGCTGCCCTTGAGATTGGTAGCCGCCGGCTTGCCGCGGTCCTGGACCACGTCATAGCTGACCTTCTGGCCATCGCGCAGCGAGCCGATGCCAGAACGCTCCACCGCGGAGATGTGCACGAAGACGTCCTTCGAACCATCATCCGGCTGAATGAAGCCATAACCCTTCTGGGTGTTGAACCATTTGACTGTACCAGTAGCCATAGCTTTCCTCTGGATAGGTGCACAACCTTCGCCCCCCGCGTATTGCGAGCAGACGACCGACGCCAAACTACGAAAGGGATGAGACCGGGTCGGAGCTCCGTAGAGCGAGTTCCTGGGCCAACCCATAGCGAGCCGACGAAGGGTCAATATGGCCGCCGTCAGACAACTTTACAATCGAGAATTAACGATAGCTTTGCGTCTCCCGGCACCTCGCAGCGGGGCTTGATCTGCATTGCAGCCGGAAAAGCCCGGCAAACAGTTTGTTCTTATATCTTTGTGTGTTACCCGAAAAAAGGCGGAAATGAGGCGTATTCAGGTAGAGCATTTATTCCTGCAAAATCCAAGGAATGATCAAACTCCACAACGTCGTGCGGCCCCTCCAAACGCCTCGCCGTTCGCTGCGTGTTCCTGTCCCCAAAGGGTCCGCCGGGTTGACAGCGCCACAGTTTCGATGATAAATGAATGCTCATTCAGTGATCGTAGATTAGCGATTGAAATTCAATTCGGTAGGGCGGTAACGTGCAGGCCGTGACTGATCTTGCGCAACGACGGAATGAGGCGCTGGCCTCCCGCACCAAGGGAGCGATCCTGCGCGCCACCATCGCCGTCATTGCCAAGCACAGCCTCTCCGGCACCACTGTCCAGTTGGTGGCGGAGGCGGCCAAAGTGGCTCCGGGCACGGTGATCCTGCATTTCCAGAAGAAGGACGCGCTGCTGCTCAGCGCGCTGGAGCAGATCGCGGTCGAGTTCGAGGCGGCGCGGCGCGCGGCGGTGGAAGCCGCCGGCGACGATCCGGTACGGGCGCTGAACGCCATCATCGATGTCAGCCTCGATCCCAAGGTGTGCGATCCCGCGAATGTCGCGGTCTGGTACGCCTTCTGGGGCGAGGCCAAGGCGCGCAAGCTCTATCTCGAGCGGATCGGCTCCTACGACACGGTCTGCCAGGACGGGCTCGATCGCCTGTTCGCCGAGATCATCCGCCGCGGCGGCTATCGGCATCTCAATGCCGAGGCGCTGGCCATGGGTTTCTCGGGTCTCCTGGAATGGCAATGGCAGGAGATCCTGGTCAGCGGCCGCAACTTCGACCGCGACGCCGCCAAGCAGACCGCGCGTGCCTATCTTGCGAGCATCTTCCCGCAGGAATTCGCCCCCGACTAGCGGGCCTTCGCGTAACCAGGACCACGCACGAGTTTGGAGCGCCGCTTTCTGCGGCCGAGCATCATTTTTTCTGCACGATAGGAGAGCCGCCATGACCGACCAACGCCCGATCAAGAGCCCGCGCGAGATTGCGCCGCTCACCTTGCCGGCCTGGACCTATCGCAACGCCGAACTGAACGAGCTGGAATACGAGGCGCTGTTCCGCCCGTCCTGGCAGTTCGCCTGCCATGTGAACCAGGTCAAGAATGTCGGCGACTTCGTGACCCTCGACCTGCTGCGCGATTCCATCGTCGTCTTGCGCGGCAAGGACAACGAGCTCCGCGCCTTCATGAATGTGTGCCGCCATCGCGGCGCCAAGCTGCTGGACGGCGCCGGCGCCTGCAAGGCGCGCGTGACCTGCCCCTATCACGGCTGGTCCTATAACCTGCGCGGCGAGCTCGCCGGCATGCCCGCCGAGAAGACCGTCCCCGGCGCCGACAAGAAGCAGCTGGGATTGCGCGCGGTCGAGCTCGAGATTCTCTGTGGTCTCGTCTTCGTGAGCGTGGTCCCCGGCGGCCCGAGCCTCACCGAGATGTGGAAGGACTACATCCATCTCCTGGAGCCCTACAAGCTCGAGGAGATGGTGCCGCTGGAGGAGCCCTGGATCGAGAGCTGGGCCTGCAACTGGAAGGTCGGCGTCGACAACAACCTGGAGAACTACCACGTGCCGGTCGGCCATCCCGGCTACGACCGCCTGCTCGACAGCGATCTCGGCGGCTTCATGAACGAGCATGGAGTCGCCGGCTCGAAGAGCACTTTGCGCGACAAGCTCTCCTCGCAATGGTCGGAGCGCATGTACCAGCAGATGGCGCCGGACCTGAACGACGCCCTGCCGGAGGACGTGCGCAAGAGCTGGATGTTCTTCACCATGCCGCCCAACATCGGCATCGACATCTACGGCGACAGCATGGACGTGTTCCAGTTCCTGCCGCTCACGGCCGAGACCTGCACCGTGCGCTACCCGATCTTCGTGCGACCCGATGCGCGGCGCGAGATGAAGGTGTTGCGCTATTTGAACGCGCGCATCAACCGCCAGGTCAGCGCCGAGGACAAGCTGCTGTCCGAGCGCGTGCAGGTCGGCTTGAACTCGCACGGCTTCGAGTTCGGCCCGCTCTCGGAATACGAAGGCTGCATCCACGATTTCCATGACCGGGTGCGCAAGGCCTGTCCGGTCACCACCCTGCCGGAAGCCCCGGCGCCGGGCGCACTCAGGCAGGTGAACGACCGGATGTTGCGCGGCGCCGATATTGCCGCAGCCTGAGCCGCTTTTTCCGCCTGCAGGTTTGATCGCGGTCAATCCGCGCTGCCCGATCCCGTGTGAGACTGGCGATCGAAGCCGTCCCATCCGGGAGTTGCAGTCGTGACCGATTACGGAAAGCGTTCGAAGCCGGTTCCCCCCAAGGCTTTGTCGCCGGACGCCTTGGCGCGCTGGCGCAAGCGCGAGCGCGAGTTGCTGACCCACGAGTCCGAGAGCCCCGGCTCGCAGGAGGCCGCGCCGCAGGAGGGCCATGCCGCGGCGGCGGCGTCCGCGCATCCAGCCGATCCGGCGGGCGACCACGACCGGCACGGCGCGCGCCACAAGACCCTGATGCATGGGCAGGTCGTCTTCAACGATCTGATGAGTACCTACGACTGCACGATCCGCGACCTCTCGGAAACCGGCGCCTTGCTTCGGCTGCACGCGCCCGTCGAGATCCCCAAAGCCTTCATGCTGCGGTTCGGCGACGGGCAGGTTCGACAGTGCAAGGTACGTCGCCGCCACGCCCTTGAACTCGGTGTCGAGTTCGTCGACTGAACTAAAGTCCCCATAAGTCAGTCACTTAGGATAGCCGACGCCGCCGCTTGACATTCTTCTCCGGCATCTTATGTTAGTGATCGTTCACTAACTGAGAGCATGCCATGGCCCGCGGCGCCCAGACCAGACAACGCATCGTCGAAGGCGCCCTGCGGCTCTTCGCCGAGAAGGGCGTGGACGCGACCTCGATCCGCGACATCGCGGGCAGTGCCGCCATCACCGAGCCGGCGATCTACCGTCACTTCAAGAGCAAGGATGATCTGGTCTGGGAGATCTTCTGGTCCGGCTATCGGGGCCTCGGCGAGATGCTGGGCTCGATCGAGGCGCAAGGCGGATTGCGCGAGCGCCTCACCGCCATGGTCGAGACCATCTGCGCGCTGTTCGATCGCGACCAGCCGCTGTTCCGCTTCCTGCTGCTGACCCAGCATGGCCAGCTCGGCAAGATCACCGAGCGCGAGAAGTCGCCGGTCCAGGTGCTGCACGATCAGCTCGCCGCCGCAATCAAATCGGGCGCGCTGCCGCAACAGAATGCCGAGCTCGCCACCAGCACCGTCTTCGGCATCGTGCTGCAGGCCGCGACCTTCAAGGTCTATGGCCGGCTCGACCAACCGCTCGCGCGTTATGCCCAAAGCCTCGCCGCCGCCTGCTGGGCGGCGCTCAACGCCCCCGCTTTTGATCACAACCACGACCCTGCCAGGAGGTAGTCATGATCGCCGCCATTCCGCTCAAAGGGGCGCAGCGCAGCGAGACCGCGTCCCATCCCGCATTGTCTTCCGCGCCGACACGCGCCGAGGCGATCGAGGGGAGCTTCCGCACCCATGACGGCGTCCCGCTCTTCTATCGCCATTGGCCGGAGGCGACCGCGCATCGCGCGGGTACGATCATCCTGGTCCACCGCGGTCATGAGCATTCCGGCCGCATGGCGCATCTGGTCCAGGAGCTGGCCTTGCCCGGCTTCGCCTTCTTCGCCTTCGACGCACGCGGCCATGGCCGTTCGCCGGGCGCGCGGGGCGACAGCCCCGGCATCGGCCATTCGGTGCGCGACCTGCAGAGCTTCGTCGATCACATCGCCCGCGAGCACGACGTCGCGGCGGAGGACATCGCGGTGGTGGCGCAAAGCGTCGGCGCCGTGCTCGCCGCCGCCTGGGCGCATGACTATGCGCCGCGGATCCGCGCGCTGGTCCTGGCCTCGCCCGCCTTCAAGGTGAAGCTCTACGTCCCCTTCGCGCGCGGCGGTCTCGCGGCCCTGCGCAAGCTGCGGGGGAACTTCTTCGTCAACTCCTATGTGAAGAGCCGCTTCCTCACCCATGACCGCGCACGGATGGCGAGCTACGACTCCGATCCGCTGATCACCCGCGCGATCTCGGTCGATGTCCTGCTCGGGCTCTATGGGATGGCCGCGCGCATCATTGCCGACGCCCAGGCCATCACCGTGCCGACCCAGCTCCTGATCTCGGGGTCCGACTTCGTCGTGAAGGAAGGGCCGCAGCATGAATTCTTCGACCGCCTCGGCGCTGCCGTGAAGGAACGGCATGTCCTCGACGGTTTCTTCCACGACACGCTCGGCGAGCGCGACCGCGGTGAGGCGATCGAGCTCATGCGTTCCTTCCTGCTGCGCCGCTACCGCCGCTCGCCGCAGCACCCCAACTTGCTCCATGCCGACCAGCAGGGCTTCGGCAAAGACGAGGCGGATGCGCTGGCGCAGCCGCTGCCCGCCGCGTCGCCGCGCCGCCTGTTCTGGGCGCTGCGGCGCGCCGGACTCAAGCTCGCCGGACGGCTCTCGCGCGGCGTCGCGCTCGGCCACGAGGCGGGCTTCGATTCCGGCAGCATGCTCGACTATGTCTATCGCAATCAGCCGGAAGGCCGCGGCCCGCTGGGCCGTGCGATCGACCGCGCCTATCTCGGCGCGATCGGCTGGCGCGGCATCCGCAGGCGCAAGCAGCATCTCCAGGACCTGATCGGCGCCGCGGCCGACGGCCTGCGTGCCGCCCGGCTGCCGCTGCATATCGTCGACATCGCCGCCGGGCACGGCCGCTACGCGCTGGATGCGATTGCCGAGAACGGTCTCGCGCCGGATTCCGTGCTACTGCGCGACTACAGCAGCCGCAACGTCGCCGCCGGCCGCGACCTGATCGCCGAGCGCCGCCTCGAGGGCATCGTCCGCTTCCGCCAAGGCGATGCCTTCGACCGCGACAGCCTCGCCACGCTGGCGCCGCGGCCGACCCTCGCCGTCGTCTCCGGCCTCTACGAGCTCTTCGCCGACAATGCCATGATCCGGCGCTCGCTCGAAGGCCTCGCGGCGGCGATGCCGCAGGGTGCCTGCCTCATCTACACCAACCAGCCCTGGCACCCGCAGCTGGAATACATCGCCCGCGCCCTCACCAGCCATCGCGCCGGCCAGCCCTGGGTGATGCGCCGCCGCAGCCAGGCGGAAATGGACCAGCTGGTCGCCGCCGCCGGTTTCCGCAAGGTCGAGCAGCGCATCGATCCTTGGGGCATCTTTACCGTCAGCCTCGCGGTCAAGATCCAGTGAGCCTCTCGGCGGCAAAGGCGGCGCATTTCCCGGCTCCGGCGCAATCCGCGCGGGAGCCGGGGCGGGCGCTGCTCTGGCTCGTCCTCTGCGGCAGCCTGTTCTACCTCGGCTATGGCTTCGCCAACTGGGCGGCGGCGCAACAAGGCACGGCCGCCTCGATCCGCTTCGGCTGGGAGCGGGGCATTCCCTTCCTGCCCTGGACGATCATCCCCTATTGGTCGATCGATCTCTTCTACGCGCTGGCCTTCTTTCTCTGCATCGATGCGCTGGAATTGCAGCGCCATGTCCGACGCATCCTGACGGCGCAGCTGGTCGCCGTGGTCTGCTTCCTGGTCTTTCCGCTGCAGCTCGCCGTCGCCAAGCCGGCCACCGACGGGCTATTCGGTCTCCTGTTCGCCGCGCTCGGGACTTTCGACCGGCCCTACAACCAGGCGCCGTCGCTGCATATCGCGTTGCTGGTGATCCTCTGGGATCTCTATGCCCGCCACCTGCTCAAGCGCTTCCATATCGCGTTGCATGCCTGGGCGCTGCTGATCGGGATCTCGGTCCTCACCACCTGGCAGCATCATTTCATCGATGTCCCGACCGGCGCCGCCCTGGGCCTGCTCTGCCTCTGGCTCTGGCCGGCGCAAGGTGCGCTGCGCTTCCAGCTGACCCACGATGCCAAGCGCTGGCGGATTGCCGCGTTCTACGCCTTGGGCGCCGCCTTCCTAGGCTGCGCCGCGCTCCAGCTCGGCGGTTGGCAGCTCTGGCTGCTCTGGCCGGCGCTGTCGCTCGGCTTGGTCGCGCTCAACTACCTCGGCTTCGGCGCCGCCGGCTTCCAGAAGCGCGAAGACGGCCGGATACCGATCGCGACCCGCCTGCTGCTGGCGCTCTATCTCCTCGGCGCGCGCATGAATGCCTGGCTCTGGACGGCGGCGGACCGGCCGAATGAAGTCGCCGACGGTGTCTGGATCGGCGCGCTGCCGCGCTGGTTTGCTGAAGGCGCGCCGGCCTTCGCCACGGTGATCGACCTCTGCGCCGAGCTGCCCGCGGCGCCGCATGCCGGGCGCCATATCGCGCTTCCGGCGCTCGACCTCATCCCGCTCACCACCGGCGCGCTGGGCGATGCGGTGGCCGCGATCGAAGCCGCTCGTCCGCAGGGACCCGTCCTCGTGGCCTGTGCGCTCGGCTATGGCCGCAGCGCCGCCGCGGTCGCCGCCTGGCTGGTTGCGACCGGGCGCGCCGCCTCGCCGGAAGCGGCTGTCGATGCCCTGCGCGCCCGCCGCCCGCGGGTTGCGCTTCATGCGCGGCAGTTGTCATGATCGCCGATCCGGCACGGCGGCGGCTGCGCGCCGAGGCCTATGCCGACTGGCTGGGTCTCGCCTATCGCGGCCTCTTCTTTGTCCTGATCTCGGCGCCGATCTGGGCTACGGTGCTCGCCCTGGTGAGTCTCTGGGAGAGAGTGCGATGAAGAAGAGCGACGCCAAGGAAGGTCCATCGCCTTCCCGGCTGATCGACGCGCGGATCACGGAGCTCGGCGACTGGCGCGGCGAGATACTGGGCAAGCTGCGCGCCCTGGTCAAGCAAGCCGATCCCGACGTGGTCGAGGAATGGAAATGGCGCGGCGTTCCGGTCTGGGAGCATGACGGGATCATCTGCACCGGCGAGACCTATAAGAGCGTGGTCAAGATGACCTTCGCCAAGGGTGCGTCGCTGAAGGATCCGGCCAAGCTGTTCAACTCCAGCCTCGAGGGCAACACCCGCCGCGCCATCGACTTCAAGGAAGGCGATGCGATTGACGCTGCGGCGCTCAAGGCCCTGATCAAGGCCGCGGTCGCGCTCAACACGGCGAAAGCGAAGCCCAGGAAGAAGAGCTAGCGCCCGCCGTCTTCGCTGCCGTCCGACTTCGGCTTCTCGCTTTGCCGCAGGGTGAGGAAGATCCAGACCGCGGCGAAGCCTGCCGCGAAGAAGCCGCCGATCATCGCGATTTCCTGGAAGTCCAAACCGCCGGCATCCATCGCGTCAAGCCTCCGGATATTCCGCCGCCAGCCGCCGGCGTTGCGTCTCGGCGGCATGGGCGAGATTCTGCGCGCCGTCGGCGGCGGCGCGGTCGAGGGTCAGGCGCAGTTCGCTGAGTGCCGCCGGCCGCTCCGCCTCCGGGACCGCCGGCAGCAGCGCCGTGGCGGTCGCGGGTCCGCTCGCGAGCAAGGCCAGCTTGCGCGCGGCGTTCAAGGAAGTCGGGAGGCAGAGCAGGGCCGGTGCCGCAACGCTCCAGAACCCGGCGCTGGGCAGCCGCGCCGCCCGCCGGTCCACATAACAGACCGCGAGGATCAGGGTCGCCGAAACGAAAGCCGCGGCGAGGGCGATCAGCAGGCGGAAGGTCTCGCCGCTCAGCAGCAGCACCGGCAGGATGACGAACATCAGCACCGCATGCGAGATGAGCGCGATGCTCATCCGCCGAGTCCGGATGTGGAGCGCGATCATCTGCTGCCGGCTGATCGGCGGCCGCCCGGCCTCACCGTCGTCGATCGGCCGGGTCTTGAACACGGCCACGAACGGCGTCAGCGGGTTGAGCAGGGCCAGGGTGCGGCCGCGCAGCGGATAGACGGTCCAGCCGAAGTCCAGCGACACCCGGCAGCGGCCGGCGATGCCGAGCCCCCGCCGTTCCGGCCTGAACGGGCGCGCGACGCGAAACCAGGTCAGCGCCTGGGCGGGGCGCAGCAGGACGACGCAGTCCAACAGGTAGAGGCCGAAGAAGATCAGCAGCAGGATGAGATCGTCGCTGGTCGCGGCGAGGTTCATCCGGCCCTCAAGCCTTGCGCCTGAACAGCTTCATCACCACGGCCCCGACCGCGGCGAGGCCGATCCAGATGAACTTGCCGAGGAATTTCAGCAGCCCGCTCTTGGCAGCGACCGCCGCGCCGCCGCCGACGATCAGCGCCGCCAGGCCATATTCCGCGACCTTGTCGCCCTCCTTGTACTCGGCGTAGGAGTCGCCGGCGTTGAACTGGTAGCCGGCCAGCACCGACTTGAACTCGGCGACATCGGCATCGAGCGTCTCCGGACCGGTCACCAGGGTGAAGTTGGTGACGCCGCGCCGCCCCAGCACCCGGGTCTGGAAATTGGTCGAGACATGGCCGGTCTCGTCCTTGAGGTCGAGCGACCATTCCAGGCGCTTGGTCGTCGTGTCGTAATGCGGCGGATGCCGCCAGCCGACCACGTGCAGCTCGCCCCAGCCATTGCGCCGCCGTTCGTCGTTGCTCTGCTCGGTCGCATCTCTCATGGTGGTGAGGATCGCGTTGTTGTCGAGCTTCTCCTCGTCCTTGACGTAGCCGTCCTCGGAGAAGTCGACCGAGGCCCACCAGTGGAAATCATAGGGCGCCAGGATCTGCTCCGGGATGTCGCCGGGAATGTTCTGGGTCAGGCGCAGGAAGTCGTCGGCCTCGTCGCTGTCGAGGAAGATATAGCGGTGGGGCAGCTGCAGCTTCGCGTTCTTCAGGGCGGCGACGTCGGTCGGCCCTTTCTGCCAATGCAGCGCGTCGATCTGCTTCATCAGCGCATCCGAGCTCTCGTCGGCGCCGACGCCCGGCGCCATCCAGAACAGGCCGAGGGCCGCGAAAACCGCCGCGGCCGTCCGTGATCCCCATCGTCCCATCGATGCCTCCTGGTCCCCGCTCAACTTTACCGCGAGTGGGGGTCGTTTTCAAACCGGATCGCGCGATGACCGGGGGATTCCGTTTGTGTGGAATCCCCCGGCACCCCGTTCAGGCCGCATCCGCACCCTTCAGCCGCACCAGGCGGTTGAGGAGCGCGTCGAGGCCCTGGCCTTCGCCGGCGTGGAGGTCGATACGCCCGACCTTCTCCACCAGGCGCTCGAGGCTTTCGAGCTCCTTCAGGCGGAGCAGGAGCGGGTTCTCCTCCATCAGCTTGGCGGTGTTCAGGAGCGAACGCGTCGCCGCGGTCTCTTCCTGGCGGCGGATCAGGTTGGCCTTCGCCGTCCGCTCCGCCTCCACCACCTTGTTCACGAGCTCGCGGATCTCGCCGGGCAGGATCACGTCCTTCACGCCGAGCTCCGTCAACTCGATGCCGGTCTCGCCGAGCTTCTCCGCCACGCTGGTACGAAGCTCGGCGTCGAGCGCGCTCTTGGCCGAGAGCACTTCGTCCAGGGTCCGCTCGGCCACAGCCGCGCGGATGGCGAACTGCACCAGGCGGTAGAGCCAGCCATCGACATCCGCGACCGTCTTCGCCGCCTTCTCCGGATCGACGATCCGGCGGAAGGCGGTCAGGGTCAGGCGCAGCGCGATGCGGTCCTTGGTCAGCATCTCCTGCGCCGTGACCTCGAGGGCCTGCGGACGCAGGTCGAGACGCTTCACCTCGACCTTGCGGTTCACGGTCCAGTAGGCGTGACGTCCCGGCGCGAGCCGCGCCGCCAGCTTGCCCTCGAGGTAGAGCAGGCCGGCTTCGTGGCTCTCGACGATGGTCTCGCTCACATAAGCCGTGCGCGTGCGGTCGATCAGCGTCAGGTGACGCGGACTGACCACCGGATCGGCGCCGGTGTCGATGCGCTCGACCGTGACCGCGGTCGCGACCTTCCAGAAGGCGCGCGCCTGCCACGGCCCCATCAGATGCGTCGGCCGCCCGTCGAGGCTGACCACGGCCAGCTCGTCGGCCTTGGTCTCGACCAGCGCGAACAGCGCTTCGGCCAGTTCCGGCCGTTCGGCCTTCAGCACCGCATAGCGCTCCGCCGGCATCTCGGCCTTGACGATCTGATAGCGCTCGACCGCCAGTTCATGCTTCGGGTCGAGCAGGCGATAGCGTCCCGGCGCGAGCACGCGCTCATACCGCCCGTTCCTGAGCAACAGCACGCGTTCGCCATCCTTCACGACCAAGTTCAGCCAGATCCAATATCGAGTCATGTCTTCCTCCATCCATCCAATTTCCCCCGCGGGCCATCCCGCGCGGGTCTCCATCGAGGATGAGGAACCGGACACGTCTTCCCGGAAGGCCGCACGGGCCGGGGCTTCAGCCCGACGGAAACTGGGAGCACGACTCCCGCAGCGGTTCCGCGCATGGCGCGAAGCCGCATGGGAAGCAGCGACGACCCAGGTTCCGTGCGGGCGGTATCCGCCCCGGCGCAGAGCCGGTCATCCGGTGTCTTGATTCGTTTCGACGGGACCTTGCGGTCAAACCGAACCGGATCGCGACTGAAGCGCGCGTCCGGTTCCCTTACAGAACAGTGTCAGCGTGAAAGGCTGAACCGGAGCGTTGGAGCGGGATTCGAACCCGCGACACAGTGATTATCAGTCACTTGCTCTACCATCCTGAGCTATCCTCGTTTGCGCTTGAACCGAGCGGAATCGAACCGCCCACCTCCGGGTTTCCCGGCGCTCCACCTTGGAGCTTCGGCCATCACACGCATCTTCATTCGGCGGAACACGGAAGCGCATCGCGCACCGCGCCGGTCGGAACTGAAAGCCCGAACCCAAGGCCTAGCGAAGGGCCGTGCCTATGATCCTCGCGGCGAAATGACGCAAGAGGAAAAATGCACGCGCGGGTTGCTCGGGCAAAGACGGGCAGTCGCCGTGTCCTCTTCGCCACAGTGTGGACGTTGCAAGCCGACACCCATCGCCCTAACCTGCGATTGCATCGGGGGAAGGCAAGTCAAGCTTTGCGAATCACGCTTCGCTGGGTCATCGCCAACACGCTTCTGTTCCTCGTCGTAGTGGCGCTGATTGTCTTCGCCCTGCAGCTCCAAGGCTGCTCGGATTGTGCGCAGCCAATGCCCTTCATGAACGCGGACAGGGCCGACGACCGCTTGCCTGAACCCTGCATGGAACCCGCGCCGAGCATGGCGCCGTGTCTCGACGCCCTGGTTGCCCGATACTATCTGCCGCCCCCGATCGGGGAAGATCCATCGACGGCAGAGCGCCGCGGCGAAAGGTTGGTTGCGTCCTTTGCAAACCCCTTCTCCCTGCGGCTTGAAGCACGGTTGGGACAGAAGACTCTTGGCTTCGATGGTGCGGACGCGTTGGCTTCGAAATGGCAAGCCGAGCTCAATCGCTCCTACAACCACCCACGGTCCAAGCCCATCGTGCGACGCACGCTGTCCATCAGCCGCGGCGGAATGATCACGCAGCCGATGCGATCCCCAATGCACTTCAGACCCACCGACCTTGTCTACGCCCTTTGGCATGGAGAGGCTTCCTCGAAGCGGCAGATCATGTCTTGCGGTGGCGGCGCTGAAGTCGGCATTGCCGACAGCGCCGAGGCGACGGCCGGACTCAGTGACCGGGACCGTGACCTCGCAAAGGCCTGCCTCTACTACGCTCTCGGCGCACCGATACCGAGCTGGTTCCGGGACGATGCGGAGCTGCATCGCGCCGTGCTTGTCGCCACGGCTTTCCGATCCTGTGTTCAGGCGCTGCTGCCGGGCGACACTTACCGCGTCCAGAAGGTTACGGAAGATCCGGAGGCGCTTCGAGCCGTTGCGCGCTGCATGGAGGAAGACCTGGCGCGCTGACGACGGGCTTCAGCTCAACTCGATCCAGACCGGCTGGTGATCGGAGCCCGGCGCGTCATTGTCGATCCAGCATTTCTGCAAACGCGGCGCCAGCCCCAAGGTCACGAAGCTGTAGTCGATCCGCACGCCGGGCTGCCCGTGGCAAGGCGGATAGGTGACGCCCTCGGCCTCGCCATGGCCGGTCGCGACCCAGGCATCGACCAGCCGGTGCCCGACATCGACTCGTCCATAGCCGAAGTCGCGATCCTTCGGCCCGACCAGCGCCTCGTATTCCGGCGAGCCGGGGACGAGGTTGAAATCGCCGCTGAGGATCGCGTCCTCCGGCATCGGCGGCGGGTTGTCGGTCTGCCAGTCGGGATCATGCCCGGTCCAGGTGCCGCCTTCCTTGGGCGCCGACCACAGCACCTCGAAGAGCCGCGCGATCTGCGCCAGGCGCTCGTCGGGCGACACGTCGTTGAGATGGAGGTTGTAGTGCCGGATCGGCCCGCCGGGTGCTGCGATCACCGTTTCCAGCATGCCCGCGATCATGCAGAAGACCGGCCCGGTCTTGAACTTCGGCAGGGTGTGCAGCCGCGTGGAGAGGATCGGCCAGCGGCTCAAGGTCATCACGCCGAACTGGCGGCGGCGGTTGGTGACGCTGCCATCCGCGGCGACCGAACTCGCATCGACGTCGAAATAGGGGCCATAGGCCCAGTGATGGTTGGGGAAGCGCCGGGCGATCTCCGCCGGCTGGTCGGTTTCGCCGGAGCGCTGCCAGTGCCGCTCGACCTCCTGCAGCGCCAGGACGTCGGCATCCCGGACCGCGGCAGTCATGCGGTCGATGTCGATCCGACCGTCCCGACCCCGCGAAAACTGCGTGTTATAGCCCACGAGGCGCATGCCCGGCCCTTCCGAGAATAACTGAATGTTCATTCATTTTGTCACTTGACTCCCCCTGCTGTCGACCTCGATCATTCCGGCTCAAAGGGCGCTGCAGACGCTGACAGAGGGGGCTTTGACCATGCCGACCGGATTTCGGAACCGTGGGCTATTGGCGGGCGCGGCGATACTCGCCGCTTGCATTCTTTCAGCGGCGCCGGCCTTCGCACAGGACGGCATGATCGTCGCCGGCATCGGCGACCAGTGGCAGAGCCTCGATCCGCAATACAGCTCCGCTTCCAAGGACGCGCAGATTCTGGGAGACGTCTATGAAGGCCTGGTCGGCCTCGACGCCGCGGGCAGCCCGGCGCCGGGTGCGGCCGAGAGCTGGGACATCTCGGCCGACGGCCTCACCTACACCTTTCATCTGCGCGACGGGTTGAAGTGGTCGAACGGCGATCCGCTGGTGGCGCAGGATTTCGTCAACGGCGCCGAGCGCCAGGAGAATCCGGAGACCGGCTCCTACAAGGCCTATTACCTCTTCACCCAGCTGCCGATTACCGGTGCGGCCGACTACAACGGCAAGAAGTTCACGGATTGGAGCAAGGTCGGCATCACCGCGCCGGACCCGAAGACGGTGGTGATCAAGCTCGACAGCCCGAACCCCTATGCCCTCCAGCTCCTGAACTACTACTACATCTCGCCGCTGCATAAGCCGAGCCTCGATGCTCATGGCGCGAAGTTCATCGAGCCGGAGAATTTCGTCGGCAACGGCGCCTATGTGATCAAGGAGCTGGTGCCGCAGTCCCATGTGCTGCTGGTGAAGAATCCGAACTACTGGGATGCCGCCAATGTCGCGGTCGAGAGCATCAAATACGTCGTCACCGAGGACGTGAATACCGAGCTCAAGACCTTTCAGGCCGGCCAGCTCGACATCACCTGGGACGTGCCGACCGACCGGTTCCAGGAACTGAAGAAGGAATACGGCGATCAGCTCCACGTGGCGCCCTATGCCTCGACCGGGCATCTGACCTTCAACACCCAGAAGGAGCCGCTGACCGATATCCGCATCCGCAAGGCGCTGGCGCTGGCGATCGACCGCGACGTGGTGGTCAACAAGATCGCCAAGAGCGGCGACCGGATCATCACCTCTTTCGCGCCGCCGATGGATCCGACTTACCCTGAGCTCAAAGCCGCGGATTTCGACGCCAAGGACCAGAAGGCCAATGACGCCCTGGCGCTGAAGCTGATCACCGAGGCCGGCTACGGCCCCGACAAGCCGCTCACCTTGAACTACTACTGCACGACCGACGACCTGCAGCGGAAGATCACCCAGGCGATCGCCATCCTCTGGCAGAAGAAGCTCGGCGTGATCAGCCGCATCCGCCTCGAGGAGAGCCAGGCGCTCTACGACGATTTCTACAAATACGAATGGGACGTCTATTGCGACGGCTTCGCCGGCGACTATGCCGGGCCGGAGCCTTTCCTGGTCTACCGCACCGAGGCGGCCGGCGCCGGCTATCCCTGGAAGAACGAGGCCTTCGAAGCGGCGATGGCCAAGGCGACCGCCGAGAGCGACCGCGATTCGCGCAAGAAGGTCCTGCTGGAGGCCGAGCAGATCCTGCTCGACGACTACCCGGTCGCGATGATGTATCAGGAGACCAAGCGCAACCTGATCGCCAAGCGGGTCACCGGCTGGGTCGACAACCCGATCGGCTATCACCTCACCAAGTTCCTGAAGCTGCAATAGCAGCCGTTCCGGCGCGTAATTGTGTAACGGCGCCATCCTGCGCCATAAGCAGGGCATGACGCAGGACCACGGCCACCAGCACAGCGATCACGACCACAGCGACCACGACCATGGGCATGACCATCACGGTCATTCCCATGGCCTCGGCCACAGCCATGTGCCCACCAATTTCGGCCGCGCCTTCGCGCTGACCACGGCGCTCAACCTGGCTTTGGTCGTGGTGCAGGTCGTCTATGGCTTGATCGCCGATTCCATGGCGCTGCTCGCCGATGCCGGACATAATTTCGGCGACGCGATCGGCCTGATCCTGGCCTGGATCGCCTACACCCTGGGACGGGTCAAGGCGACCGAGCGTTTCACCTATGGCTTCCGCTCGGCCTCAATCCTCTCGGCCTTCGCCAATGCCGTGCTGCTGCTGGTGGCGACCGGCGCCATCGTCTGGGAAGCCTTGCGGCGCATCTCCGAACCGCCGGAGGTCGCGGGTGTCACCGTGATGATCGTGGCAGGCGTCGGCGTCGTCATCAACGGCCTCTCGGCCTGGATCCTGATGGCGGGGCAGAAGAACGACCTCAACATCCGTGGCGCCTATCTGCACCTGATCGCGGATGCCGCCGTCTCGGTCGGCGTGGTGCTCGGCGGCGCGGTGATCGTCGCCACGGGCTGGAACTGGGTCGATCCCGCCGTCAGCCTGGTGATCGCGGCGGTGATCGTCTGGGGCACCTGGGGCCTGCTGCGCGAATCCTTCGAACTCTCCATGCAGGCAGTGCCGAAGGGCATCGCGCTGGGCGAGGTGCGCAGCTATCTCGAGGGTCTACCCGGAATCACCGGCGTGCATCACCTGCATGTCTGGGCGATGAGCACGACTGAGAATGCGCTGACCGTGCATCTGGTCTTCCCCGCCGGGCATCCGGGCGATGCCTTCCTGACCCGGGTGAGCGACGCGCTCAGCCACAAGTTCCGGATCCATCACCCGACCATCCAGATCGAGATCGCCGACGGCGCGCCCTGCGCCATCGAGAATCACTAGCCTCTTCTCTCCAACCACTAGGGACGCATAAACAGCAGGACGAACGCGACGAAAATTGTCGCCCCCACCAAGCCGAGTTTGCTCATAAGGCTAAGCTCTTCGGGCCACGAGCTGAGGCCAAATGCGACGGAACAGAAAGGCCATCGCACCAGCGCCAACAAAGGCTGCGCCGGCGGCAGCGACTATGACAAGCGTTTCTACGGCGTGTAGTTTCGGTTTCGGGTTGCGGGGACACAATACTGAAGTAACGGTTCTCGCTCTCGAGCCGAATTCACGCCGCAACGCGGGACGGTCATCCCCGATAGTGATACAATCGACACGTTGTTTGACATGGTGAGCCCTGCACGTAAGCGGCGTCGAACGAAGCGCTTTTTCAAGAAGAATGGCGCCCTTCGATTCTCCGGTCAGGCACAGACTTATACCCAGCTTTTGCCGAATGAAGAATCGGTTTCACCCTCTCCTAGGGGAAAGGCATTCCGCCAGCGGGTTGATGCGTTTTCTTGCGCTCTCAAACCGAGCGGGTCGTAAAAGCTTCCCGCGCCGCAACGCAGACCCAACGCAGACGGGAAACGAAGGAGACTGTCCGTGAAGGGCGGCGATGAGATCGGAGTGATTTCAGGCACTTGCGCGCCCTCAACCCGGACAGGACCCGGACAGAAAAGGTATTCATTCGGATTCTGCCTGACTGATCGCCGAGCCTTGCGCGGCACCCAGAGCGAAGAACGCTAGCCTAGACCCAGCGAAACACCACGCCGGCATAGATGAGGGCGATCACCAGCGGCGCCCAGAGCGTGGTGTTCACCAGGCCGATCCAGGCCAGGAAGATGAAGGCGCTGCCCAGGAGCGAGATGAACAGGCGGTCGCCGCGGGTGGTGTCGAGGCCGATGATGCCATGGCGCGGGCCGCCGCCGGGCGCCGCCTTCTCCCAGATCGACATGCCGATCAGGCAGAGCAGGATGAAGCCGAAGAAACAGGCGGTCGGCCAGGTCCAGGCCATCCAGGAGATGAGATCGGTGCCGGTGGTGTCCATGCTGTCTCGCTCCGATCAGACGCGGCCGAGGGCGAAGCCCTTGGCGATGTAGTTGCGCACGAAATAGATCACCACCGCGCCCGGGATCAGCGTCAGCGTGCCGGCCGCGGCCAGCAAGCCCAGCTCATAGCCCGAGGTGCTGGCGGTCTTGGTCATCAGCGCCGCGATCGGCTTGGCGGCGACGGCGGTCAGGGTCTTGGCCAGCAGCATCTCGACCCAGGAGAACATGAAGCAGAAGAAGCACGCCACGCCGATGCCGGCGGCGATGGTCGGGATGAAGATCTTGATGAAGAAGCGCGGGAAGGAATAACCGTCCACGTAAGCCGTCTCGTCCAGCTCCTTCGGTACGCCCGACATGAAACCTTCCAGGATCCAGACCGCCAGCGGGATGTTGAAGAGGGTGTGCGAAAGCGCCACCGCCCAGGGCGTGTCGAACAGGCCGACCGCCGAGTAGAGCTGGTAGAAGGGCAAAGCGAACACCGCCGCCGGCGCCATCCGGTTGGTCAGCAGCCAGAAGAACAGGTGCTTGTCGCCAAGGAAGCGGTAGCGTGAGAAGGCATAGGCCGCCGGCAGCGCCACCAGCACCGACACGATCGTGTTGATGACCACGTATTCGATCGACGCGACATAGCCCATGTACCAGGTCGGGTCGGTGAAGATCTTGCGGTAATTGTCGAGCGTGAAGCTCTGCGGCCAGGGCGTGAAACCGCCCAGGATCTCGTTGGTGGTCTTGAACGACATGGTGACCAGCCAATAGATCGGCAGCATCAGGAACAGGATGTAGACGATCGGGATGATCGAGCGTTTCTTCATCACTTCGCCTCGTTCCGCATCATGAGCGTGTAGAACACCCAGGAGAGCAGCAGGATGATCAGGAAATAGATGATCGACATGGCGCCGGCCGGGCCGAGATCGAACTGGCCGAGCGCCACCTTGAAGAGGTCGATCGAGAGGAAGGTCGTGGCCGAGCCCGGCCCGCCGCCGGTCAGCACCTGCACCTCGGTGTAGATCATGAAGCTGTCCATGAAGCGGAGCAGGATCGCGATGGTCAGCACCCGCTTCAGCTTCGGCAGCTGGATGAAGCGGAACACCGCCCAGGCGCTGGCGCCGTCGATCTTCGCGGCCTGGTAGTAGTCGTTGGGAATCGCGACCAGGCCGGCATAGCAGAGCAGCACCACCAGCGAGGTCCAATGCCAGACGTCCATCAGCACGACGGTGAACCAGGCGTCGCCCGGCTGGCGGGTGTAGTTGAACTCGATGCCGAGTGCGTTCAGCCCGCGGCCCATCAGGCCGATCTCCGGCAGCGCGAAGACGTTCCACATCGAGCCGACCACGTTCCAGGGAATGAGCAGCGGCAGCGCCATCAGCACCAGGCAGACCGAGACCCAGGGCCCCTTGCGCGGCATGGCGAGCGCAATGACGAGACCCAAGGGAATCTCGATCGCCAGGATGATCGCGGTGAAGATGATCTGCCGGCCGAGCGAGGCGTGGAAGCGGTCGGACTGCAGCGTATCCTGGAACCACTGCACGCCGGACCAGGAGAAGATGTTGTTGCCGAAGGTCTCCTGCACCGAATAGTTCACTACCGTCATCAACGGAATGATCGCGTTGAAGGCGACGAAGACGAAAACCGGCAGGACCAGGAACCAGGCTTTCTGATTGACCGTCTTGTTCATGTCTCAGCCCACCAGCCAGCCGTCGCGGTAGAGATGCGTATGCTTGGGATCGAATTTCAATTGCGCGGCGCCGCTCGGGATCGGATCGCCCTCCGGCACCAGCAGGCGGATGCGATGCTCCTGGGCCCGGGTCTCGACGATGCGGAAGCGGCCGGCATCGGCCACCTTGGTGACCTCGACCGGGATCGCCGGCCCGGAGTCATGTCCGTTGAACTTGATGAACTCCGGCCGGATCCCGATCTCGAGCTTGCCGTCGCCCGGCACTTGGATCGCCCCGGCCAGCGGCACGACGTTGCCGAGGAAGGTCGGGCGGCCGTTCTCGACCGCGCAGGGCAGGGCGTTCATGCCCGGCGAGCCGATGAAATGCCCGACGAAGGTATGGGCGGGCCGTTCGAACAGCTCGACCGGTGTTCCGACCTGCACGACCTCGCCCAGGTTCATCACCACCACCCGGTCGGCGAAGGTCAGCGCCTCGGTCTGGTCGTGGGTCACGTAGATCATGGTGCGGTTGATGCGGTGGTGCAGCTCCTTCAGTTTTGAGCGGAGCACCCATTTCAGATGCGGGTCGATCACGGTCAGCGGCTCGTCGAACATGATGACGTTGACGTCCGAGCGCACCAGGCCGCGCCCCAATGAAATCTTCTGCTTGCCGTCCGCCGTGAGACCCGAGGCGCGGCGGCCGAGCATATGGCCGAGGTCCAGCATCTCGGCGATCTCGCGCACGCGCTTGTCGATGTCGCCGGCGGCGACGCCGCGATTCTTCAGCGGGAAGGCGAGGTTGTCATAGACCGTCATCGTGTCGTAGACGACCGGGAACTGGAATACCTGGGCGATGTTCCGCTCTTCCGGCGTCGCGCGGCCGACATCGGTGTTGTCGAACAGGATCCGTCCCTCGGTCGGGTGCAGCAGGCCCGAGATCAGGTTTAAGAGGGTGGTCTTGCCGCAGCCCGAGGGCCCGAGCAGCGCATAGGCGCCGCCATCGGCCATTTCGAGCGTCATCTCCCGCAGCGCATAGTCTTCCGGCTTCTGCGGGTTCTGGACGTAGGAATGCCGGAGCTTGTCGATCAGGATCCGCGCCATTTAGCTGAGCCCTCCGACCAGGTTGTTGTTGCGGTCGAACAGGAAGCCGCGGGCGACATCGACATAGAGCCGGGCGGTCGATCCCACCTCGAAGGGATGCACGCCATGGGATTGCGAGATCCAGGTTGCGCCGTTGAGATCGACGTGCAGCACGCTTTCCGAGCCGGAGAGCTCCGCCACCAGCACCCGGCCCTCGATGGCCACGGCATTGGGCGTCTGCTGGAACGGCGCCACCAGATGGGCGCGGATGCCGAGCAGGTAGTCGCCGTCGGCCAGCCCACCGATCGCGCCGTTGACGGGCCAGGAGATGCCGGGCCCCAGCACCAGCTCGTTGCCGCGCTTGATGACCGTCGCGGTGTTGAGCGGCGGATCGGAGAAGACCTGCGCGCTGATCAGATCGCTGGGATTGCGGTAGATCCGACCGGTCGGGCCGAATTGGGTCACGCGCCCCTCGTTCAAGGTCGCGGTATGCCCGCCGAACAGCAAGGCTTCCGCCGGCTCGGTCGTGGCATAGACCACGATGCAATGCCGGTCGGCGAAGATCCGCGGCAGCTCGTCGCGCAGCTCTTCGCGGAGCTTGTAGTCGAGATTGGCCAGCGGCTCGTCCAGCAGGATCATGTCGCTGTCCTTGACCAGCGCGCGGGCGATCGCGGTGCGCTGCTGCTGGCCGCCGGAGAGCTCCGCCGGCTTGCGGCCGAGCATTGGCTTCAGGCGCAACAGCTCGGCGACGGATTGCACGCGGGAATCGATGGTCTGGGCATCGGCCCGGGCGACGCGGAGCGGCGAGGCGATGTTCTCATAGACCGTCATATGCGGGTAGTTGATGAACTGCTGGTAAACCATCGAGACGTTGCGCTTCTGCACCGAGACGCCGGTCACGTTGCGGCCGTTGAACCAGATCTCGCCGCTGGTCGGCTTGTCCAGGCCGGCCATCAGCTGCATCAGCGTGGTCTTGCCCGCGAGCGTCGTGCCCAGCAGCACATTGAAGGTGCCTTCCTCGAGCTTGAGGTTGGTCTCGTGGATATGGACGGCGCCATCCACGCTCTTCATCACGTTCTTCAGCTCGAGGGTCATCGCGAATCTTTGGGTAATTCTTCGGGATCGTTGCCTGGCAGCGATCCCCCGGGGCGTTCCCGCCCCGGGGGATGCCGTGGTCTAGACTAGCACAAGTGCAGGCAGGAACTTACTGCCAGCGCTTGATCAGCTCGTCATAGGCGATGGTCTCGCCCTGGGGCTTCTCGTTGTCGAGTTTCGCCCAGGGAGCATGGTCCTTGCTGAGCCACTTGGAGGGATCTTCCTCCTTGTTAAGCCGCGGGCCGCAGCCGTGATAGACCTGCTGCTGCTCGTCGGCCTGCTGCATGCGGGCCATCACCTGATCCATCTGGCCGGCCAGACGGTCCATGGCTTCCTGCGGGGTGAACGCACCGGAGTTGACGTCACCGATGTTCTCCCAGAACAGCTGGGCGAGCTTCGGATAGTCGGGCACGTTGACGCCGGTCGGGGTCCAGGCCACGCGGTCGGGCGAGCGGTAGAACTCGATCAGGCCGCCCAGCTTCGGCGCGCGCTCGGTGAAGGAAGCGTGCCGAACGGTGCTGTCGCGGATGAAGGTGAGACCGACATGGCTCTTCTTCACATCGACAGTCTTCGAGGTGACGAACTGGGCATAGAGCCAGGCCGCCTTGCGCTGCGGGACCGGAGTCGAGTTGAACAGCGTCCAGGAACCGGCGTCCTGGTAACCGCGCTGCGAACCTTCCTTCCAGTACGGGCCGTGCGGCGACGGGGCCATCCGCCAGAGCGGGTTGCCGGCGTCATCCACGGTGTTGTTGCCCGACTTCTTGTCGGCGACCATCGACGCGGTGAAGGCGGTGTACCAGAAGATCTGCTGGGCCACGTTGCCTTGGGAGAGCGCCGGCAGCGACTGGTAGAAGTCGAGGTCAGCCGCACCCGGAGGTGCATACTTGCGGAGCCACTCATCCCACTTGGCAACGGCATAGACCGCCGCCGGGCTGTTGGCACCGCCGCCACGGCTGACCGAGGCGCCGGCCGGGTTGCAGGAGCCCTTCTCCATCCGGATGCCCCACTCGTCGACCGGGCGTCCGTTGGGAGAACCGACATCGGCTTCGCCGGCCATGGAGAGCCAGGCGTCGGTCATGCGCCAGCCGAGATCCGGCGCGCGCTTGCCGTAGTCCATGTGGCCGTAGACGCGGACGCCGTTCACTTCCTTCACGTCCTCGGTGAAGTACTGCGCGATGTCCTCATAGGCCGACCAGTTCACCGGCACGCCGAGCTCGTAGCCGTACTTCTTCTTGAAGCCTTCCTTGATCTTCGGATCGTCGAACCAGTCCTTGCGGAACCAGTAGAGGTTGGCGAACTGCTGGTCCGGGAGCTGCCAGAGCTTCCCGTCGGGGCCGGTCGTGAACGACTTGCCCATGTAGTCGTCGATGTCGAGACCCGGGTTGGTGACGTCCTTGCCTTCGCCCGCCATCCAGTCGCTGAGATTGATGGCGCTCTGCAGGCGGGAGTGGGTGCCGATCAGGTCGGAGTCGTTGATGTAGCCGTCATAGAGGTTGCGGTTGGTCTGCATCTGGGTCTGCACCGCCTGCACGACTTCGCCTTCGCCGAGCAGCTGGTGGTTGACCTTGATCCCCGTGATCTCTTCGAACGCCTTGGTCAGGGTCTTGGATTCATATTCGTGGGTCGGGATGGTCTCCGACAGCACGTTGATCTCCATGCCCTTGAACGGCTCGGCGGCCTTGATGAACCATTGCATCTCCTTCAGCTGCTCTTCTTTCGAGAGCACCGAAGGCTGGAACTCACTGTCGATCCACTTCTTGGCCGCGGCCTCATCCGCATACGCAGGAGCCAACCCCCACGCGAGCAGCAAGGCGGCGACCGATACGCTTCGATGTAGCGTAGTCATGATCGTTTCCTCCACTAGTGCGCGTTGCTGTTTGCGCCCGGCTCCTGCGCACGATCCGAACCGGACGTCGTTTTCCGCCGCCGCATGACCCGCATCACGCGGCGGAAGAAGCACTCAACTCACGCGCGCAGCTTCCGGCTGCGAGGCACCGCTCGGCATCGCGGCTTCCAGGGCCGCGCGCTCCTCGGGGCGCATGTGCAATCCCAGTTTCGAGCGGCGCCAGAGCACGTCCTCGGCGGTCATCGCCCATTCCTCGGCTTTGAGGTAATCGACCTCGCGCTCGTAGAGATCGGCGCCGTAGTTGCGCCCCAGGTCGTTCAGGCCATGCGCGCCGCCGATCACCTGCTCGATCCTTGTCCCATAGGCGCGCGCCAGGCGTCGCACCGTCGCCGCCGGCAGCCAGCTGAAGCGCCGGGTCTGCGCCGCGACGAAAGCCTCGAAATCGGCATTCGCAATGTCGCCGCCGGGCAGCGTCGCGTCCTTGGTCCAGTCGCCGCCCGCCTTCGGGAAGAAGGGTTTCAGCTTCTGGAGCGCATGCTCGGAGAGCCGGCGATAGGTGGTGATCTTGCCGCCGAACACGTTCAGCAGCGGCGCCTTGCCGCCGTTCTCCTCGAGATCCAGCACGTAGTCGCGCGATACTGCGGAGGCGCTCTCGCTGCCGTCCTCGTCGAACAGCGGCCGCACGCCGGAATAGGACCAGGCGACGTCTTTCGGCGTCAGCGACTTCGCAAAATGCCGGTTCACCACATCGACCAGATACTGGTTTTCTTCCGCCGAGATCGCGACCTTGGCGGGATCGCCCTCGTAGGGCACGTCGGTGGTGCCGACCAGGGTGAACTTGCCCTCATAGGGAATGGTGAAGACGATGCGCCGGTCGGCATTCTGCAGGATGAAGCAGTGGTCGCCGTCGTAGAGCTTGTCGACGACGATATGGCTGCCCTTGACCAGGCGCAGGGTCGCCTTCTGCTTCTGCTGCAGCGCGCCGGTGATGAACTCGCCGGCCCAAGGCCCGGTCGCGTTGACCAACGCGCGTGCCTGGAGCGACCGCGTCTCGCCGCCGTCGGACCGGAGCTCCACGCGCCAGAGCTCGCCTTCGCGCCGGGCCGAGGTGACCGTGGTCCGGGTCAGGATCTCGGCGCCGCGCTCGCGCGCATCCACGGCGTTCAAGGCCACCAGCCGCGCGTCGTTGACCCAGCAATCGGAATATTCGAAACCGATCTCGAAGCCAGGCTTCAGCCCGTTGGAATAGGGCTTTTCCTTGAGCGAGACCCGTTTCGACCCGGGCAGGCGCTTCCTGCCGCCGAGATGATCGTAAAGGAAGAGGCCGATCTGGATCATCCAGGCCGGCCTCAGAGTCTTCTCGTGCGGGAGGACGAAACGCAGCGGCCAGATGATATGCGGCGCGGATTCGAGCAGCACTTCGCGCTCGCTCAAGGCCTCACGCACCAGCCGGAACTCGTAGTATTCGAGATAGCGCAATCCGCCGTGGATCAGCTTGGTGCTGGAGGACGAGGTCGCGCTGGCGAGATCGCGTCGCTCCACGGCGGTCACCGAAAGGCCGCGCCCGGCCGCGTCGCGCGCGATGCCGATCCCGTTGATCCCGCCACCGACGACGAGGAGATCGCGCACATCACGGTCGTTCAAGCGCTCAACTCCGCCCGGAAGCTTCGGGCGCGCACCAGCCGACGCGTCTTCAATTCGCTGAACCCTGCCATCGCCTCCCCACGTCCGCCATTCTCGAACCAGGAGTCCGGTGGCGGTTTTCGAAAGCTAACAGCGGGTCAGGGTGTTCGCAATCGAAAATGAGATCGTTAATTTTGCGCGATTGCGAAAAGTGACAGTTCGAAGTCGCTGCATCGCACAAGATCGTTTTCCTGCACGGGCTTAGCGACAGCTTGTTGTCAGAACTAGTCGACGGTGTAGAGCCGGACGTCGTGTTTCTCGATCTGGTCGAGCACCGATTGCGGCGGCTTGCGATCGGTGAAGAAGGCATCCAGCATGCCGATATCGCCCAGGCGCACCATCGGCTTGCGTTCGAATTTGGTGTGATCGGCCACCAGGAACACCTGGCGCGAGTTCTCGACGATCGCCTGGGAGACCCGCACCTCGCGATAGTCGAAGTCGAGCAGCGAGCCGTCGGCATCGATGCCGCTGATGCCGATGATCCCGAAATCGACCCGGAACTGCGAGACGAAATCGACCGCGGCCTCGCCGACGATGGCCCGGTCCAGCGGCCGCACCACGCCGCCGGTGATGATCACTTCGACCGAAGGATTCTCGCAGAGGATCGAGGCCACCTGCAGGTTGTTGGTGATGACCCGGAGCCTGGAATGCTTCAGCAGCGCCCGGGCCACCTCCTCGTTGGTGGTGCCGATGTTGATGAACAGCGAGGAATCGTTCGGGATATGCTGGGCGCAGAGGGCGGCGATCCGCTGCTTCTCGGTCAGCTGCTGCACCTGGCGGGTGGTATAGGCGGTGTTCTCGACCGAGGAGGCGAGGCCCGCCCCGCCGTGATAGCGCGAGACCATGTCCTGGTCCGAGAGCTCGTTGATGTCGCGCCGGATGGTCTGGGGCGTGACGTTGAAGTGCTGGGCCAGGGCGTCGATCGACATGAAGCCGCGCTGCTGCACCAGTTTGACGATGCTGGCATGTCTCTCTTCGCGCTGCATGGATCGGCTTCCGGCTGGTGGTAATCCTGACGGCATCTTGCCACCGGGATTGCGAAACCGAAAGCCGGCCTTTTCGCCCGGTTCGAAATCGCGTATCGATGGGAAAAGCCGCCAAGGGACCGAGCGGGCAGGGGAGAGACGATGGCGAGCCAGGACCTCATTCTTTCGATCGACCAGGGCACCACCAGCACGCGGGCGATCGCCTTCACCACCGGCGGGGATCTGGTAGCCGTCGTGCAGAAAGCGCTGCCGCAGATCTATCCGGCCGACGGCTGGGTCGAGCATGACCCCGAGGAGATCTGGTCGGCGACGGTCGAAGTCTGCAAGAAGGTGCTGGCGGAAGTCGGGAGTGGTCGCGTCGGCGCCATCGGTATCACCAACCAGCGCGAGACCGCGGTCATCTGGGACAAGACGACCGGCGAGCCGATCCACAACGCCATCGTCTGGCAGGACCGCCGGGGTGCTCCGCTCTGCAAGAAGCTGGTCGAGGCCGGCCATGAGCCGATGATCCAGCAGAAGACCGGCCTGCTCATCGACTCCTACTTCTCCTCGACCAAGATCGCCTGGCTGCTGGAGAACGTCGCCGGCGCCAAGGACCGCGCCGCGAAGGGCGAGCTCGCCTTCGGCACCATAGACTCGTTTCTGCTGTGGCGCCTGACCGGCGGCAAGATCCATGCGACCGACATCACCAATGCCTGCCGCACCATGCTCTACGACATTCACAAGAAGGCCTGGGACGCCGATCTACTGAAGTTGTTCGGCGTGCCGCAGTCGCTGCTGCCGGAAGTGAAGCCCAATGCCGGCGTCTTCGGCACCAGCGATCCCGCGACCATCGGCGTGGCGCTGCCGATCGCCGGCATGGCGGGGGACCAGCAGGCGGCGGTGATCGGCCAGGCCTGTCTCAAGCCCGGCATGATCAAGAGCACCTACGGCACCGGCTGCTTCGCGCTCTTGAACACCGGCAACGAAGCCAAGCCCTCGCAGAACCGGTTGCTCACCACCATCGCCTATCAGCTCGGCGACCGATTTGCTTATGCCGTGGAGGGCAGCATCTTCGTCGCCGGCGCCGCGGTCCAATGGCTGCGCGACGGCTTGAAGCTGTTCCAGGAGGCGGGCGACACCGACAGCCTCGCGAAATCCGCGTCGAACACCAGCAATGTCTATCTGGTGCCGGCCTTCACCGGCTTGGGCGCGCCCTATTGGGATCCGGAGGCGCGCGGCGCCATCCTTGGCCTGACCCGCGACACCGGCATCGCCGAGGTGGTGCGCTCGGCGCTCGAAGCCGTCTGCTACCAGACCCAGGACCTGATGGCGGCAATGAGCGCCGATGGCGGGACCCGCCCGACGGCCTTGCGGGTCGATGGCGGCATGGCGCGCAACGATTGGGTGCTGCAATTCCTGGCCGACATCCTGCAGCTCCCCGTCGAGCGACCCCATGTCACCGAGACCACCGCCTTGGGCGCGGCGTTCTGTGCGGGCCTCGGCAGCGGCATGATCGCCGACGTGGCGGCGATCGAGAAGACCTGGCGCCCGGACCGCCGCTTCGAGCCGAAAATGACCGCCGCCGAGCGTGACCGGCGCTACGCGGGATGGCAGGATGCGGTCCGCCGCATCCGCCACGGCGCAAAGTAAGGATCAAGATGACCGAGCTCGCGACCACCATCTCGAAGGGCCTGCTGGGCGAGGAATTCGCCGGCCGCAAGGTCTTCATCACCGGCAGCAGCCGCGGCATCGGCGCCGCCGCCGCTTTGGCCTTCGCGGCACTCGGCGCCAAGGTCGCGCTGCACGGCACCAAGGACAGCGACACCTTGCGCGAAACCGCCGCCGCGATCGCCAAGGCCGGCGGCACGCCGCCGATCGTCGTCATCGCCGATTACCAGGATGCCGCGGCCGTCGAACGCTCGGTCGAGGAAGCCGCCAAGGGCCTCGGCGGCATCGACGTGCTGATCAACAATGCCGGCACCATGATGGGCCGGGTGAAGCTCGAGGCCCTGACGCCGGAGCAGGTCGATGCGGTGCTCGCGCTCAACGCGCGCTCGGTGGTGGTCGCCTCCAAGGCGGCTTTGCCCTATCTGAAGAAGGCGCAGCACGGCACCATCATCAGCACGACCTCGGTCGCGGCCCGGATGGGCGGGGCGGCGGGCGCCGGCGTCTATGCGGCCGCCAAGGCCTTCGTCTCCACCTACACCAAGGCGATGGCGACCGAACTGGCCGAGACCGGCATCCGCGTGAATGCGGTCTCGCCGGGCTTCATCTTCACCGACTTCCACCGCCGCTATTCGACGCCGGAGCGCGTCAAGCAGATGGCCGACGTCATCCCGCTGAAGCGCGTCGGCATGGCCGAGGATTGCGCCGGCGCCTATCTCTTCCTGGCCTCGCAGCGGCTCGCCGGCTTCATCACCGGCCAGATCATCGAGGTCAACGGCGGCCAGTTGATGCCCTAAGTCAGCCGGAAGCGAGGCGAAGCCATGGACAGGCTGCGGGTGGCGCTGGTCGCCCATGACGAGAAGAAGCCGGACCTGGTCGCCTGGGTCGAGCAGCACCGGCAGCATTTCAAGGGCTTCGAGCTGTTTGCGACCGGCACCACCGGCTTGCGCGTCACCGAGCGCTGCCCGGAACTGCCGGTGAAGCGCCTCAAAAGCGGCCCCTTGGGCGGCGATCAGCAGATCGGCGCGATGATCGCCGAGCGCACGCTCGACGCGTTGATCTTCTTCGTGGACCCGCTGTCGCCGCACCCGCACGACGTCGACGTGAAGGCGCTGACCCGCCTCGCCATCGTCTACGACATCCCCTTCGCCCTCAACCGCGCCACCGCGGAGATGATGCTGGCGGAGCTTTGTCTCGCGCGGCGCGCGGTCGATTAGTGCGAAGCGCGCGGCCTCTTAGACCCGGCCTTCCTTGATCGCCGCGATCAGGGCGACGGCGGTGCCGCGCAGGCCGGCGTCGCGGGCCAGGATCACGAAGACCGGGATCGGCTTCAGGAACGGCGTCAGCCGGCCCTTCTGCTCGAAGGCGGTGCGGAAGGCGGGGGTCGCCAGCGCGTCCTGGATCTTCGGCGGGATGCCGCCGCCGAGATAGACGCCGCCTTGCGCACCCAAGGTGAGCGCGGTGTCGCCGGCGACGCGGCCCAGGGCCTTCACGAAGAAATCCAAAGCCTCGACCGCGATCGGGTCTTCCTTGTAGAGGCCGCGGCGCGTGACTTCCGAGGCTTCCAGCATCTGCGCCTTGACGCCGCGATGGGCGGCGAAGGCGGCGTAGAGGTTGATGATGCCGGGACCGGAGAGCACGCGCTCGTTGGAGAAATGATCGAGGCTGCCGCGCAGCCTCTTGACGATCGCGAATTCCTCGGCGGTCTCGACCGCGAAGCTGGCATGGCCGCCTTCGCCGGGGATCGGCATCCAGCGGCTGCTCGACCAGACGATGCCGCCGACGCCGAGGCCCGTGCCGGGACCGACCACGGCCTTGACCGCGCGCTCGACCGGCGCCTCGCCGCCGATCTGCTGCAGGTCGTCGCCGGAGAGCAGCGGCACGGACAGCGCCTGCGCCTCGAAATCATTGACCAGCAATGTCGCCTCGGCGCCGGTCGCCGCGCAGAGCTCGTCGGTGGTCATGCTCCAGCGCAGATTGGTGATGGTCGCCTTCTTGCCGGTCACCGGGCCCGCGACCGCGAAGGCCGCGACCTTCGGCTTGATCCCGGCTTTCTTCACATAGGCGGCGGCCGCCTCGGGCAGGGAGCGGAACCGCGCGGCGGAGAAGGTGTCGAAATTCGGCTCGACCTGCCCTTCGAGATCGGCCATCGCGAAGCGCACATTGGTGCCGCCGACATCGGCGACCAGGGCGGTGGGGTTGCTCAAGTCGAAACTCTCTCGTGACGCCAGGATGAATGCGGCGGTAATCTGGCGGCTTCCGCCGCGCTTTCAAAGCGGAAAGTCGCCGCACCCGCAGGCATCCGCTGAATTAATTCGTTTGAACCTCTGCGCCCCGACACTAGGATCGGCGGTCAAATCGAGGAGGGGGAAACCATGGCGGAGTATCGGCTGCACTGCTTCAAGGAATCCGGCAACGCCTACAAGGCCGCCTTGATGCTGGAGCTCTGCGGCTGCGACTGGCAGCCGGTCTGGGTCGATTTCTTCAACGGCCAGACCCGCGGCGAGGCCTTCCGCGGCGACGTGAACGAGATGGGCGAGGCGCCGGTCCTGGAGCACCAGGGCCAGCGCCTCACCCAGAGCGGCGTGATCCTCGATTACCTCGCCGGCGTGACCGGCAAGTTCGGGCCGCGCAACGACGCGGAGCGGCGCGAGATCCTGCGCTGGATCCTGTTCGACAATCACAAGTTCACCAGCTACTACGCGACGCTCCGCTTCCTGTTCGGCTTGCAGAAGACCGGCGAGACGCCGGTCACCGAGTTCCTGCGGACGCGGGCGCGCGGCGCCTACGGCATCGTCGACAAGCATCTCGCCGGCCGCAAATTCCTGCTCGGCGACCGGCCGACCATCGCCGACCTCTCGCTTGCGGGCTACGTCTTCTACACCGAGCCGACCGGCATCGACCGCGCCAAGGAATTCCCCAACGTCGAGGCCTGGGCAGCGCGCATCGCGGCGCTGCCGCGCTGGAAACACCCGCACGAACTCATGCCGGATCCCGCCTGATTCATTCCCTGACGTCGTAGTGGAACACCTTCGACACGATCTGCCAGCGGCCGTCGAGCTTCACGAAGGTCAGGAAATCGGTAAAGAAGCGCGGCCGCACCACGCATTCCACCCGCGCGAAACAGGTCACCGGCCCGGCGAACTCGATCGAGATGATGCGGTCGGCGCGCGCCTCGCCCTTGCTGGCCGGCGACGGGCGCTTGTCCACCACCGGGAAGTATTCGCCCATGTCGAGATGCAGCAGCTTGCCGTCGGTCGCGCAGAAATAATGCGCTTCCGGATGGAAGACGCGGCCGAGGATCTTAGTGTCGCTGTTGTGGAGGCCGTCGAAATAGCTCTTGAGGACGGCGGTCATTTCGTCGAAGCGCGGGTCCATGCGGCAACTCTCCTGTTGAATGCCGCGCGAGCCTAGAATCCGCGCGGTTGCGGCGCCAGCGGGTTTCCGGACCTAATATTGAAAACCGTTTGACATATTCGGACGCGGGGCGCAGGCTCTTCGGCAATAAAGAAGACCACGCGAACAGGGATGGCGTGCGAGGCATGGCCCTCAAAGGGACCAACCAGGAATATGGCCGGCCGTATAACCGGCGCATCGTGCTGGAGACGATCCGTCTCCAGGGCCCGATCGCGCGCGGCGAGATCGCGAAACGCGTCGGCCTCACCGTGCAGACCGTCTCCACCATCATCCGCGAGCTGGAGGGGAACGGCTTCGTGCTCGGCGCCCGCGAGGAGCGCCGCCGCCGCGGCTATCCGGCGACCGAGCTCAAGCTCAACCCCGACGGCGGCCATGCGATCGGACTCCACGTGACCCCGCGCGGCATCGAGGCGGCGCTGATCAACCTCGCCGGCGAGGTGATCGCGCGGCGTGAGCGCAAGCTCCCGCGCCTGAAGCCCACGGCGGCCTTCGATGCGATCGGTGACCTGGTCGTCGCCCTGCGCAAGCTGAAACCGCGCGGCCGCAGTTTGGGCCGCATGCTCGGCCTCGGCCTCGCCATGCCGGGCCCCTTCGACGTCGAGTCCATGAGCTTCGTCGGCCCGACCACGCTCGAAGGCTGGAGCGGTGTGCCGATCCGCGAGCGCCTCGCCGCGAAGACCGGCCTTCCGGTCTTCATCGAGGTCGACCACGCCGCGGCGGCGCTCGGCGAGCGGCTCTATGGCGCCGCGCGCGACATCCGCGACTTCTACTATCTCTTCTTCGGCGTGGGCTTGGGCGGCTGCATGGTGCAGGAAGGCAATGCGCTCCGCGGCTCGCACGGCAATGCCGGCGAGATCGGGCATCTGCCGATGGTGCCGGGCGGCGAGGCCTGCCCCTGCGGTAACGCGGGCTGCCTCGAGCGCTATCTCTCCTGTCTCGCTCTCGAACGCGGCGCGCAGACGCTGGGTGTCGAGGGCTGGATCCGCGAAGTAACCCCTCTCTTCAAGAGTGCGATCGTGGCGATCGAGAACCTGTTCGACCCCCTGACCATCGTGATCGGCGGCATCGCGCCGCCGGACGTGCTGGACAAGCTGATCGCGGCGGCCGACCCATTGCCGCATTCGGTCGCGGAACGGCGTGACCGCGCGATCCCGCGGGTCACCCGCTCCGCCAACGGCGAGGATGCGGTGCTGCGCGGCGCCGCGGCGCTCGCGGTCTCCGGCGTGCTCTCGCCGCGATTCGGCTTGATGTTCGCCGCCAACGATCCCCTGATGGAGCGGGAGGCCGCGGCATGAGCGACACGCTGCTCCAGCTCGACAACATCGTGAAGAACTACGGCGCCATCGAGGCGCTGAAGGGCATCAGCTTCGAGATCGGCCGCGGCGAGGTGATCGCGCTCCTGGGCGACAACGGCGCCGGCAAGTCCACCCTGGTGAAAATCATCGCCGGCGGCCTGGAGCCGACCTCCGGCCGCATCGTCTTCGACGGCCAGGAGCGCAACTTCAGCTCGCCCTCCGAAGCCAAGGCGGCCGGCATCGAGACGGTCTACCAGGACCTCTCGCTCTGCACCAATGTCGATGTCGTGGCCAACTTCTTCATGGGCCGCGAGATCGTGAAACGCTTCCTCGGCATCCCGATCCTGCAGGAACGCGCGATGCAGGAGGTGGTCGAGAAGGCCATGGCCAATGCCGGCACCCGCATCCCCTCGATGCGCACCAATGTCGAGCACTTGTCCGGCGGCCAGCGCCAGGCGATCGAGCTCAATCGCTTCGTCCATTGGGGCGGCAAGCTGGTGCTGCTGGACGAGCCGTTCGCGGCCTTGGGCGTCGAGCAGACCCGCCGTGGCCTCGACATGATCAAGCGCATCGCGGCGCAGGGCATCGGCGTCGTCATCATCACCCATATCATGGCCCAGGCCTTCCAGGTCGCCGACCGCATGGTCGTCATCCGCCAGGGGAAGGTCGCGGGCAATGTCGAACGGGCGAAGACCAGCCCGGATGAGGTCGTCCGGATGATCACCGGCGAGAGTCTCTAGAATCTGAGTTCTGAGGGAAACAGGAGGGCTAAATGAAACGGCTACTGCGTGCAACATTGACGGCGGGTGCGATCGCCATGGCGGCATTCGCCGCGCACACCGCCAATGCCCAGGACAAGGGCAAGGTCTACTACATGGTGCCGACCTTGCTGGACGAGTTCCAGACCGCGTCGGTCGAGGCCATCACCAACTTCATGAAGGAAGTCGGCTACACCGTCGAGGCGAAGAACGCGGACAACAAGACTGATCTGCAGCAAAGCCAGATGAACGACGTCATTGCCTTGAAGCCCAAGGCGATCATCCTGGCCGCCGTGGACTTCAATGCGCTGGTACCCTCGATCGAGAAGGCCCGCGCCGCCGGCATCCCGGTCATGATCTTCGACCGCCAGATCAAGACCACCAAGATGGACTTCACCTCGGTTGCCGGCACGGTCGAGATCGGCCATGTCGCCGCCGATCAGATCCAGGGCCTGCTGAAGACCAAGAACGGCGCGGTCAAGGGCAAGGTGCTGCAGGTGCTCGGCGATCCCGCCGATCCCTACACCCTCGAAATCCAGCAGGGCTTCGAGGAGAAGATGAAAGCCTTCCCGGACGTGAAGATCATCTCGCTGCCGGCCATGCAGTGGGAAGCGTCCAACGCCGGCACCATCGTCGCCGACCAGCTGGTGGCGAACCCGGACATCGACCTGATCTTCGTGCATGCAGCGCATCTTGCCGTCGCCGCGGTGGCTTCGCTGGAAGCCAAGGGCAAGAAGCCGGGCGACGTCATGCTGGTCTCGTCGAACGGCGCGCCGGTCGGTCTCGATCTCATCCGCAAGGGCTGGGAGAATGTCGAGGTCGAGCAGCCACTGTTCGCGCAGGCGGCGGCGCTGGCGATGTTCGCCGACAAGGTGATCAACAAGCAGGAGATCAAGCCGGGCAAGTATGACGTGCTCGGTCTCGAGTCTGAGGTCACCATGGAAGCCTGGGGTCCGAACATCAAGATCCCGGGTGCGGCGATCAACAAGGGCAATGTCGACGACACGAAGTTCTGGGGCAACCTGAAGCCGCCCGCGACTCCGATCAAGCCGGTCGAATAAGCCTAAGACCCATGACGCCGGGCCGCCTTCCCGCTTCGAAGGGGCGGCGGCCCGGTTCTCTTTCCTGATAAGTTCGGAGCTGCATGATGTCCCCAGGCCAACGGGCTCTCCTGGAATTCCTGCTCGACAACCTGGTCTGGTTGCTGCTGATCGTCGTGCTGGTCGTCTTCTCGATCGCCATCCCGAACTATTTCCAGGTCGGCATCTTCACCAACATCATCGAAGACTCGACCTATGTCGGCGTCATGGCGATCGGCCTCGCCATCGTCATCATCGCCGGCAACATGGACCTTTCCGTGGAATCGGTCGCCGGTCTGACCGCGATGGTGACCGGCATCCTGTTCTGCAGCGGCGGCATCGGCCTCAACCCCGACTTCGGCGCGTGGAATTGGGTGATCATTCCCGGCTCCCTGCTGCTGGCGCTGATCGTCGGCGGTGTGATCGGGCTGAGCAACGGCATCCTGGTGGTGAAGCTCCGGATGAACGCTTTCATCGTGACGCTCGCCTCCTATATCTGGGTGCGCGGCCTGGTGCTCGCCATCTCCGGCGGCCGCTCGGCCCAGGGCATGGTGCCGGAGCTTCGGGTCATCGGCATTCCGGTCTTCGATTTTCTGCCGCCGAGCGCCTTCATCGCCATCCTCTGCTTCATCGGTTTCTCCTTTCTCATGCGCCGGACACCCTTCGGCCGGCATGTCACCATGATCGGCGGCAATCCGATCGCAACCTTCCGGGCCGGCATCAAGACCGACCGGCTGATCCTGATCAGCTTCATCATCGCCGGCGCGGTTGCCGGCGTGGCCGGCTGGCTGCTGGCGATCCGCACCTCGGGTGCCACCGCCAATCTCGGCGTCGGCATGCTGTTCAAGGCTTTCGCGGCCGTGGTGATCGGCGGCGTCAGCTTGAAGGGCGGTATCGGCCAGCTTCCCGGCGTCTATGCCGGCGTGCTGCTGCTCTCGGCGATCCAGACCGCGATCAACCTCATGGGCTTGCCCGCGCATTACACCCAGCTGATCCTCGGCTTCCTGGTCCTGGCCGCGATGTTGATCGACACCTTGAAACTGCAGATCAGGCAGCGGTTGGCATGACCGGGCGTCTCGAAGGCAAGGTCGCGCTGATCATCGGTGCCGCCCGCGGCATCGGCGCCGGCATCGCCCAGCGCTTCCAGGAGGAAGGTGCGAAGCTGGTAATCGGCGACAGCGAGGCCGAGGCGGGGCAGGCCGCCGCGATCCGGCTCGGCGCAAAGTTCGTGACCACCGACATCTCCAAGAAAGCGGATGCCGAGCGCGCGGTCGCGACCGCGCTCGAGGCTTACGGCGATCTCCATATCGTGGTGCAGAATGCCGGCATCTATCCCTGGTCGCTGATCGAGAACACCGAGCCGGAGGAGTGGGACGCCGTGCTCGGCGTCAATCTCCGCGGCACCTATTTGATCGCCCGCGCCGCGCTCCCGCATATGAAGGCGAAGCAATATGGCCGGATGATCTTCACCTCCTCGATCACCGGCCCGCGCGTCACCAGCCCCGGCCACGGCCATTACTCGGCCTCGAAGGCCGGCATCAACGGCTTCATCAAGTCGGCGGCGCTGGAATTCTCCGGCTACGGCATCACCGTCAACGGCGTCGAGCCGGGCAACATCCTGACCGAAGGCATCCAGCAGCACCGCAGCGCCGCCTTCATCAAGACCATGGAAGATGCGATCCCCTTGGGCCGGCTCGGCACGCCGCGCGACATTGCCAACGCGACGCTGTTTCTCGCCTCCGACGAGGCGTCCTATATTACCGGCACGACCATCGTGGTGGACGGCGGGCAGACCCTGCCGGAGGGCAAGGACTTCCGCCTGCAGCCGGAATAGCGGAGGAGGCACCGATGAGCGCCGAGCAGACTCTGAAGGAGCGCAGGATCGTCCTCCCGGAATGCCCGGCGCCGAAGGGCAACTACGTGCCGGCGCTGGTGCATAACGGGATCCTCTACCTCTCGGGCCAGGGACCGCTGCAGCAGAACGGCGAGTTCGCCCATGGCGTGGTCGGCGCCGAGATCACGGTGGAGCAGGCCTACCAGCACGCGCGATTGACCGGCCTGGTGCTGCTCTCGGCGGCACGCCAGGCGCTGGGCTCGCTGGACCGGGTCGAGCGCGTGCTCTCGGTCTTCGGCATGGTCAACGCGGTGGCGGGCTTCGGCCAGCAGCCGCAGGTGATCAACGGCTGCTCCGATCTCTTCGTCGAAGTCTTCGGCGAAGCCGGCCGCCACACGCGCGCGGCCGTCGGCATGGGCAGCCTGCCGCTCGGCATCTCGGTCGAGCTCACCGCGACCATGGCGGTACGCGGCTAGTTCAGCCGGTCGGCGATCCTCGCCAGGGCTGCCTTGGCGCAGATCTCGTCGTTGCCGCCGCCGGGTGCGCCGCCAACGCCGATCGCGGCGACCATCTCGCCGTCGATCTTGACGCCGACCGCGCCCGGCAGCAGGAACAGGTTCGGCAAGGTGGCGTAGGTTGCCGCATAGGGATTCGTCTTCAGCTGCTCGACCCAGTCGCCCAGCACGGTGAAGCCGAAAATCGGCCCCATCGTCACCACGGTATAGGCCTTTCGGAAACTCGCATCCTTGGTGTGGATCGTGCTCCCGTCGCCCTTGGCCTGCAGCTTGATATTGCCGCCGGCATCGACCACCGTGACGGTGACGTGCCAGCCGTGATCCTCGCACACCCGGATGCCTTCGGCGGCGGCTTCCATCGCGAGATCGAGTGGCAGGAAGCCCTGCTGCATATCGGCAGCGGCGGCCGGGGTCGCCGCTGCGGCGAAGCCGATCCCGCAGAGGGCCGAGATCATGGCTTTGCGCATGATGCCCCCTCTCAGTTCGCCGGCTTCAGCCGGTCGAGGAAGGCCAGCATCGCCGCGGAGATTTCCGGCAGATGCGTCTCCAGCGCGAAATGCCCGGCGTCATAGGCGTGGACCTCGGCGCTCGGCACCAGGGTCTTGAAATAGTCGCGCCCCGCCGTGGTGAAGAACGGATCGTTGTCGCCCCAGACCACCAGCATCGGCGGCTGGGTCGCCTTCAGGTATTCCTGCCACGCCGGGTATTGCGCGACATTGTCCTGGTACTGGTAGAGCAGTTCGACCTGGATCTGGTCGTTGCCCGGCCGATCGAGCAGCGCCTGGTCGAAGGTCCAGGCATCCGGATTGACCCGGTCGCTGCGCGTCTCGCCGTGGGTGTACTGGAACCGCGTCGCCTCGGCGCTGAACGCCGCGCGCAGCGGCTTCTCGGTCTCCGGCGTGCGGTTCTGCCAGGCCGGCAGGAAGCTCGCGACGATCTCCTTGTGCCAGCCCTCGACGTTGACCACGGCGTTCTGCACCACGAAGCCGCGCACCCGCTCCGGATGCTTCAGCGCGAGCCGCATGCCGATCGGCCCGCCATAGTCCTGCATATAGAGGACATAGCTCTGCAGCCCGAGCTGGTTGGTGAACGCGTCCATGACGGTCGCGAGGTTGGCGAAGGTGTACTGGAACCGGTCGAGGCCCGGCGTGCTGGAATAGCCGAACCCGGGATAGTCCGGCGCGATCACGTGATAGCGCTCCGCCAGCACCGGAATGAGATCCCGGAACATGTGCGAGGAGGATGGAAAGCCGTGCAGCAGCAGGACGGTCGGCGCCGCTTTCGGCCCGGCCTCGCGGTAAAAGATGTCGAGGCCCTGGACCTCGGCGTGATGATAGGTGGTGGGCTCGGCCTCGGCCGGCGACAGGGCCGGCATGGCCCCGAGCAGCGTCCCGAGGGCCGCGGCGTGCAGCTTGCGTGACATGATAGCTCCTTGGTGGAATGAGGGGACGGTGCCCGGGGATGAGGGTGGTGCTGCGCGCGCCGGTTTCAGGCGGCGTTGCGCGCCGGTGCGACCAGCGGGAAATCCACTGCCGTGCCGGCAACTTCGTTCACGTAGTTGGTGAGCGTGTTGAGCGCGACATGCAGCACGATCTCCACGATCTGGCCGGCGTCGTAGCCGGCCTGCCGCACCGCGGCCAGATCGGCATCGGCGACATGGCCGCGCGCGGTGGCGATCTTCACCGCGAACTGCACGGCGGCATCGGCCTTGGCATCGTTGGACCGGCCGCCGCGATTGGCCGCGATCTCCGCGTCATCCAGCTTCGCCAGGTTCTTGCCGAGATAGCTGTGCGCCGAAAGGCAGTAGGTGCAGCCGTTGAACTCGGCGATCGCCAGCGCAATGCGCTCGCGCGTCCGGGCGTCGAGGCTGCCCTTCGCGAGGGCGCCGTTCAGGCCGAGATAGCCGTCGAGCGCCGCCGGGCTGTTCGCCACCACCAGGAACAGGTTGGGCAGGACGCCGAGCTGCTGTTTCACGGCCGAGAGCGCGCCATGGGCCGCCGCCGGCGCGGCCTCGAGATTGGCGGGGATCGGGATTCGGGACATCTGGTGGCTCCTTTGCGTGTCCGGCGAGGGATTGGGCCGGTCCCGGTCATGTAGTTCTTTCCATTTTTCAGGACTATGTGCCATTCTTGGAATTGATCTTTCCATTTATTGAGAAATCTATGGATCGCTTTGAATCGATGTCCGCCTTCGTGGCGGTGGTGGAGGCCGGCGGCTTCTCAGCGGCAGCGCGCAAGCTCGGCATGCCGGTCGCGACGGTGAGCCGGAAGGTCTCGGAGCTCGAGGCCCTGCTGCAGGCCAGCCTGATCAACCGCTCGACCCGCAAGATCGCGCTGACCCAGGGCGGCCAGGCGTTCTACGAATCCAGCCGCCGCCTGCTCGAGGATCTGGGCGAAGCCGAGCGCGCCGCCTCGGGCGAGTATCGCGCGCCGCGCGGCGAGCTGGTGATGACGGCACCGATCGTGTTCGGCCGGCTGCACGTGGTGCCGGTGGTCGTCGAATTCCTGAAGCAGTATCCGGAGGTCGACGTGCGCCTGCTGCTCGACGACCAGATCGTCAACCTGGTCGACGAGCAGGTGGACCTCGCGGTCCGCATCAGCGAACTGCCCGACAGCAGCATGATGGCGACGCGCATCGCGACGATCCGGCCGGTGATCTGCGCCAGTCCCGCCTATCTCTCCGCCCACGGCATGCCGCGCCACCCGGAAGAGCTCGCGGACCACGACTGCATCATGCGCAGCCGCCTCCCCACACCGGATGCCTGGCCCTTCCGTGTGGACGGCACGGTCCGCATGGTGCCGGTGCGGCGGCGCCTGGTGGTGACGACGGCGGAGGCGAGCATCGAGGCGGCCCTGGCCGGTGCGGGGCTGACCAAGGTGTTCTGCTACCAGGTCGCCGCAGCCGAGCGGCAGGGCCGCCTCGTCACCATCCTGCGCGAATTCGAGCCCGAGCCGATGCCGCTCAGCCTGGTCTACAGCGGCGGCCGAATCGTGCCGATGAAACTGCGCGCCTTCCTGGATTTCGCCATACCGCACCTGAAAAAACGGCTGCAATAGCGCGGGGCGTAAAACAGTTTCAACGACTAAAGAGTGTGTTCCGAATTCGGCATATCAGCAGCTTTCGCAGATAAACCTTGGCGATTGTGTACTTGGCGTACCAGCATCAAGATATTGATTTAAAATGCTTTTGCGGACAGACCCAAGCGAAGGCTTCTATCCGGTACGGCAAATAAACCGGGTAAATTTTCTTGGCGCGGATTGGATAGCCACTTTGCTTACAGGTGGGGTTCCATGGCTGCATGGAAAACGTAGCGACCGACGACTCACCAGAGACTGAGGCTTGGTTGGCTGATCTCCGCATGCGCGCACAAGCGCGCATGCGGGCCGACCCAGTTATTGCGTCATCGCTTGAACTTTCTGCTCAAGCTCACGAACAACGCGACCAACTTCTAACGCGGTTGATTGCGCATCTTTCGCGGTAGCTGACGCCTCGTGAAGTTCACGGTTGATGTCTTTTATCGCGCTCAAGACTTCCCCTAGGTTAGTCTTCAGAGAATAGAGTTTTTCTTCAGTCGTGAGAGTATCCCATGCCTCCGGCACCATTGCCTCCTGTGGTTAAGAATGCCCCGCTCATGCGAGACCTTTGCCGACTCATCAATCAATTCGATGTGGGCGACCAACTAGCCTCCGAGTGCGCGGAAGCCATCATGCGTCGTGTTTTTGCGGAACCAACTTCCGAATTAGACGCCCTGCGAGTTCGGCTAGGTCAATCGCGAGTTGGGTCGCCTTGTGGCCGTCCTTGTTCATTGCAACAAGATCGCGCTTCGCGGTAGATCCCTTATGAGTGTTGCCGCTCGCCTTTATGCTGAAGACCTCGACGTTGTACCCATAGGTCATCACGGCGGAATGGACGATTTCATGCCTCGAGTTCTTAAGGGCTGCTGCGCGGTCAAGCAGCGGTATTGCGTCCGGCTCGAACTCTTGAAAATCAGGAAGATCCCGAAACGCCTTGCGCAGATACGCTATCTTCCTCTTCGTGGACGCTGGCGCTTCAGGCTCGATAGCGGATCCACCGCACTGGCGAAAGGCAATCGCGATGATGCCGTCCAGGGCTATCTCGCAATAAGCCCAGTTCACTGTAAGGTGACCAATCACGAGATAGGTCAAATCCTCGTCACCCAATTCCATAATGGGGTCCGCCATGGCTAAGCACCCTTCCGACGAGAAACGCGAAGACGACGTGATGCGACGCATGATCGCGATGAAGCCGAAGCCGCATCCGAAAGCGCCGAGCGCGAAGAAAGCCGCGAAGAAGAAGGCGAAGACGTGAGTGCGCCAGAGTTTATCGGCGGGTTTCTGGTCGTCAGTCGCGCCCCCAATGTCATCGCGTCATTCGACATTATTTGTCGAGAATTACCACGCCGCGGTGGAGGTAGTGCTCCTCATCTTTCCCATCACCTGGAACGAGTTCGATCTGCTCTGCGTCAAGCGGAATCGTCCCTGGCTCATTATCTGGGCCATTCCAGCGGACTGCATCCGGAGCAGCATACGGACGCCCGCCGTGCCACCTCAGAAACCCAAGCCCAATCGTGACCTGTCCATCCTTTTGGAACTTCAGAACTATGCGCGGGGCCTTCTCCATAGCATTCGCTCCTAAGCAGCCTTGCAACTCTTAGGATAGCGAAAGAAGGGCCGGGAGTCTCATCCCGGCCCTTTGCCTTAACTCTTTGATTTGGGGGGCTTGTTCGGCCTGTCGTATGAGATGGACTCACGCGGCCCCGTTAGTCCGCCGATAGGTCAGGCGCTTGTTCCCAACGCCACGGATCGCCGCATCGGCGCGCATGGTGTCGTCGATCTCCAAACCGGCGCGGTGGTTGTAGCGGAAATCGAACTCGTTCAAGTAGCGCTGCAAGTGCTTTTCGCTGCAATGCTGGTACACGCCAGTCATGCCGCGCTTGAAGATGCTGAAGAAGCCTTCAATCGCGTTCGTGTGCGCGCCGTCCTTCATGTATTCGTTCTCGGTGTGCTTCACGGTCTTGTGCGCGGCGAAGTCCTTGCCGATGTCCTTGTAAAGCAGGCTCTCGTCGGTGTGCAGTTCGGCCTTCGGATCGGTGTTGCGAACAAGGATCTGCTCAATCGTCGCCACGTTGGCGTGATCGACGCGGAACATGCGGGACTTGCCGCCGCTCACCAGACCGACAATCGGCTTATTGTGGCCTTCGTCGCCCTTCACCACGCGGCGGTTGCTGCCGGCGCGCGGCTTGCGGACACGGAAGTAGGTTTCATCCGCCTGCACGGGCTGGCCTTCGCCGCCCATCGGCTCGGTGATGATCGGGGTCATGGCTTCACGGATGCGATGGGCCATAAACCACGCGGTTTTGTAGGTCACGCCCAACAGGCGGTGAAGCTGGTGCGCGGACATGCCCTTTTTGCTGCTGCACATAAGATGGTTGGCATAGAGCCACTTGTGCAGCGGAACGTGCGAGCGCTCGAACACCGTGCCAACGGTCGCGCTAAACGGCTTCTGACAGGACTTGCACTTGTAGACGCCCGGGCGGGTAGCCTTGGTCTTAGGCTTCAGGGCGGTGGCATCGTCCACAACGCCGCAATGCGGGCAGATCGGACCGTCCGGCCAGCGCAGCGCCTCGAAATGCTTACGGGCGGCTTCTTCGTCGTGAAAGATCGGGTCATCAAACTTGCGCATGGCGGCTCTCCCTGTCCCTTCAATCTAGGGATTGGGGTCCGGTACGTCAAGTATATAATCGCCTAAACCTTGCACTAGAACAAAAGAAGACTTATATTTCTTCTCGCATTGCCTGTTGCGCCCTGCCGCTTTGCCAAGCGGGGCATTTGTAGTCCGGCACCTGTGCCGCGTTCCCGTTCAGAAGAGTTGAAGGCGACGATGCCGCGCATCGCGCGCGCATGACGATGCATGCAGTCGATGCAGACCCGACACCGACGGAAAGGAGAATCCATGGACCTGATCGACGAAGCAATGGCGCGAGTGGCGCTGCGCGACGCGCGTGATCGCGAGGCCGACCTGCCCGGAACCTTTACAGGGCCTTTACCACGGGAAGAGTCGATGCCGGCCCTCAGCGACGAGATAAAGGAGTTTATCGTCAAGCGCTTGGCATGCTTTGAGACCCCCTCCCGCGTGGCGGAGGCCGTAAAGGTCGTTTTCGGCATCAGCATCACGCGCCAGCGGGTCTATCTCTATGACCCGCGCTGTTCGCAACCGCCGGCGCAGCGCTGGCGCGACCTCCATGCGCGGACGCGCGAGAAGTTCTTGCATGATGTTGACCAGATCGCCGTCTCGCACAAAGCGGTCCGCCTGCAGATGCTCGATCGCATGGCCAGAAGCTGCGAGCGCAACAATGTGGCGCTGGCGCTCTCCAGCCTGGAGCTGGCGGCCAAGGAATGCGGCGGCTTCTACGAGAACCGGCGGCCGGTCCTGCTGCAGCTTCCGGCGGCGGCGGTTGCCGCGCCTGCCCTGCATCACGCGGTCGGCAGCCCCGCGGCGGAAACCTGCAGGACGATCTCCGCCGCCGCGACCATCATCTCGATCGGCAGTGACGGCGCGGCGCTTTCGCCGTTGAGCGGGCCGTTGCCTTCGCGCAGCAGCGCGGCGACCTGCTCGGAGGCGTAGGGCAGGTGAATGAAGCCGCAGGGCGTCCCGCGCGCGGCGCAGAGCCCGAGCGCGCTGTAGAGCGTCGCGTTGCAGAGATAGCTGCCGGCGCTGTTCGAGAAACGCGCGGGGATTCCGGCTTCGAGCAAGGCCGCGCGAATGGCGGCGCTGGGCAAGGTCGAGGCGCGGGCATCGGGTCCTTCCGGCTCGATCGCCCGCCCGCGCGGACTGGCGCCCGCGTTGTCGGGAATGTCGAAGTCGGCGAGGTTCACGCCGAAACGCTCGATCCGGATCATGTCTTCGCCCATTGCCAGGCCGAAGCCGATGTAGAGAGCCGGTGCGACTTCATCGAGCAGCGCCTTGAGGCGGTCGTGATAGCGCGCGAAATCCACCGGCAGCAGGCGGCCGACGATCTTGCAGCCACTTATCTCCATTCCGTCCAGGGCCGCCGCGATCTCGGCGGAGGGATTGGAGGCGAGGCCGGCATAGGGCTCGAAACCAGTGATCAGAACAGACGCCATCGTCGCCAACCCAAGTCCGCTGAAATTAAGGCTCACTCATAACGTCCGCCGCGCGATGCCGACAACCGGCCCACTGCATCGCCACCCCACCATAAGGAAAACTTGGCTCTCCCCAAGCAACTCTTGTTTGTCTATCATATCAGTAGAGATAAAACTTGAGCCTAGGTTTGGCTTGCGTGGAACTGGCTGAGCCGAAGCACAATTCAGACCAGGACGGATTCAGGGATCGGAGGCTATGATGCTGAAAAACATTACGAAATTCGCAGCTTTGGCGATGGTGAGCCTGGCGCTCGGCTTGAGCCTGTCGGGTTCGGCCCTGGCGCAGGACCAGCTCTTGAACGTGTCCTATGATCCGACCCGCGAGCTCTACCTCGCCTATAACGAGGCTTTCGCCAAGCATTGGAAGGAGACCACCGGCCAGGACGTCTCGATCGAGTCCTCCCATGGCGGCTCCGGCAAGCAGGCCCGCTCGGTGATCGACGGGCTCGAAGCCGACGTCGTCACCCTCGCGCTCGCCTATGACATCGACGCCATCGCCGAGAAGGGCCAGCTGCTCGCCGCCGATTGGCAGGCCCGCCTGCCGCACAACTCGACGCCCTACACCTCGACCATTGTCTTCCTGGTGCGCCAGGGCAACCCGAAGGGCATCAAGGATTGGGGCGACCTGGTGAAGGGCGACGTGCAGGTGATCACGCCCAACCCGAAGACCTCGGGCGGCGCGCGCTGGAACTACCTCGCGGCCTGGGACTGGGCGCTGAAGCAGCCGGGCGGCAATGCCGACACCGCCAAGGCCTTCGTTGCCGATCTCTTCAAGCATGTGCCGGTGCTCGACACCGGTGCGCGCGGCTCCACCACCACCTTTGCCCAGCGCGGCATCGGCGACGTGCTGCTGGCCTGGGAGAACGAAGCCTTCCTCGCGGTGAAGGAGCTCGGCCCCGACCAGTTCGAGATCGTCGTTCCTTCGACCTCGATCCTCGCCGAGCCGCCGGTCGCGGTGGTCGACAAGGTCGTGGACGCCCATGGCACCCGCAAGCTCGCGGAAGAATACCTGAAGTATCTCTACTCGCCGGAAGGCCAGGAGATCGCCGCGCGGAACTACTATCGCCCGACCGACCCGGCGATCGCGGAGAAGTACAAGAGCCAGTTCCCTAATCTCAAGCTCTCCACCATCGCCGATTTCGGCGGCTGGAAGCAGGCGCAGGCCGACCACTTCGCCGACGGCGGCATCTTCGACCAGATCTATCAGCCGGCGCAGTAAGCCCGGCGCATCCCTCGACGCGACTAAGCCGGCGCCCGGTCCAGTCTTTCTCCCAGCTGGACCGTGCGCCACCCCTCGAACTTCGATGCAGAGGAGTTCCCGATGCTGGCGCTCGCCGAGATCCTTGGCCTGACCATCCTCAATGCGCTGCTCCACGCCGCCTTCACCCGCTGGAAGCTGGCGCGCCGCGCGACCGGGCCGAAGCGCCCCGCCAGGCTGCGGCTCGCCGCCCACTACCCGCTGCACCCAAGCCCGGTCGCGGGCGCCCCGGAACACGCGGCACATATCCGTCCCGCCGGCATCGACTGGTAGCGCCATGGCGCGCGCGATCGAGGGCGGTGGCGGAATGGCTGCTAGAGCGCCGCGATATAGTGCTCGACTTTGAGGAACTCCGCCCGCGCGGTCGGCGCCAGCGCATCGATCCTGGTCCAGTCCTGCGCCTTGCCGGCCGCCTCAAGTGCGACCATCAGGTCGGCCAAGGCATGCGCGCCGATGCTGCGTGCGGAGGATTTGAGCTTATGCGCCGAGCTGCGAACCTCGCCGGCATCGCGCTTGCCATGCGCGGCCTCGATCTCGGCCACGATCTGGCGCGAGGGCTCGAGGAAGGAGCCCAGGATCTCCTTGAACGTGCCAGGGTCCTCGCCGAACATGTCCTTGATCGCCCGCGCGTCGATCGCTTCCGCCGTGCCGGCGCCGTTGCCAGGGGTCGCCACCAGTGCGGCCGGCGCGGCCGCTTTCGGGGCGGGCAGCCACTTCTCCAGCACGGCGATCAGCGCCGGCATCGCGATCGGTTTAGAGACATAGTCGTCCATGCCGGCGGCGATGCAGCGCTCGGCCTCGCCTTGCAGCGCGTTGGCGGTGACGGCGACGATCGGGATGTGCCGGCCGCTGTCCTGCTCCGCCGCGCGGATCCGCCCGGTCAGCTCATAGCCGTCCATCACCGGCATGTGGCAGTCGGTCAGGATCAGGCCGTAGCGGTCGCGGCCAAAGGCCTCGAGCGCTTCCTGGCCGTTGCCGGCGATCTCGCAAGCGCGGCCCAGAAGGTTGAGCTGCCGTCGGATCACGTCCTGGTTGGTCGGGTTGTCCTCGGCGAGCAGGATGAGCTGGCCCATGGCGGCCGCTTCGTCGGGCGTCGGCGCCTGCACGGGCTTGAGCTTCGCGGCGTCGAGCTCGTTCTTGATCTGCGGGCTGGCGCGGCCCGCCGCGACCGCGACCGCCGAGACCAGCCGGTAATAGAGCAAAGGGTTGGCATCCACCGTCACCAGGTCCGGCTCGGCGATGCGCGCTGTTCTATACTGGTAGTCTTGCAGCAGGATCATCACTGCCGGTGCCACGCCGGCTTCGCGCAAGGCGGCGACCGCCTTCTGCTGCGCCCCGGCATCGAGGCCGAGATCGAGCATCACCGAATCGAACCTCGAACGCTCGGCAGCAACCGCCGCGATCGCGTCATCGAGATCCGGCACCGGCGTCACCGCACCGCCGCGGTCGCGGATATAGGCTTCGATCGTTGCCTGGCGCGGCGCAATGCTGCCGACCAGCAGCACGTGCAGGTCCTTGAGGTCGCGCTCCTTGCGTCCGGTCGGCACGTCCTCGGCGATATGGAAGGGGAAATCGACGGTGAAGGTGGAGCCGCGGCCTTCGACGCTCTCGACCGTGATGGTGCCGCCCTTCATCTCGGCCAGGCGCTTGCAGATCGCGAGCCCGAGCCCGGTGCCGCCATAGCGGCGGGTGGTGGAGGATTCGGCCTGGGTGAAGGCCTCGAACAGCTTGGCCTGGTTCTCCTTGGAGATGCCGATGCCGCTGTCGATTACCCGGAAGCGGATCCAGACCTTGCCGTCGTCCTCGCGCTCCAGCGGCTCGGCGCGCATCTCAACGTCCTTGCCGTTGGAGAATTTCACCGCGTTGCCGCCGAGATTGAACAGCACTTGCCGCAGCCGCGTCGGGTCGCCGCGCACATGGCTCGGCAGGTGTGGATCGACGAAGACGTGGATGCGGATGCCCTTCTTGGTCGCATTCGGCGTGAGCGTGGCGGCAACCCCCTCGACCGCGTCGCCCACCGACATGGTCACGCGTTCCAGGCTGAGCTTGCCGGCCTCGATCTTGGAGAAGTCGAGGATGTCGTTGATGACGGTGATCAGCGCATTGCCGGATTCGCGGATCGTGCGCACCATGTGCTGCTGATCCTCGTCGAGCCGCGTCTGCGCCAGGAGCTCCGCCATGCCGGTGACGCCGTTCATCGGCGTGCGGATCTCGTGGCTCATCGAGGCCAGGAACTCGCTCTTCGCCTTGGTCGCGGCTTCCGCGGCTTCCTTGGCGGCGCGGATTTCGCTCTGCGCCTGCTTCTGCTCGGTGATGTCGCGCATCAGCGCCACCACGATCGGGCTGCCGCTGGTGCGGATCGGGCTCAAGGCGATCTCGACCGGGATCTCCTTGCCGTCCTTGGCGAGCGCGAACAGCTCGCGCCCGGCGCCCATCTGCCGCAGCCGGCCGTCGGCGAAGAAGCCCTGCACGTGGACGGGATGGCCGGCGCGGTAGCGTTCCGGCACCAGGCGCTCGATGCGCTGGCCGACCAGCTCCTCGGAGGTGTAGCCCAGCACCTTGTGGACCTGCTGGTTCACGTATTCGATGGTGCTGTCGCCGCGCACGATCAGGATCGGGTCCGGGGTGCCGGCGAGGATCGCGTCGGTGCGGATCCGCGCGTCCTTGGCTTCCGCGAAGGCCTTCTCGAGCTCGACTTGCAGGCGCTTGGCTTCGGTGACGTCGCTGAACCAGATGAGGTAGGCCTCTTCCTTGTTGAGATGCGTGCGCCGCGCCGAGAGGCTCAGCGTCAGTTCCTCGGGCGTGCGCACGGAGACCACGACGTCCCGCACCACGCCGTCGCGCCGCGCGACATGAATCGCCCGGCGAATCTCCTCCTGATCGACGGCGACCTCGGTGAAGGAGAAGGTCTGGCCGAGAAAAGCCGACTTGCGCCGGCCGAGGATGCTGGCGCCGGGGTCGTTGACGAACAGCACCTTGTTGCTCTCGGCGGAGAGGACGATGACGCCGGTCGGGCTGCTGTCGAGCAGGTTGGTGAGCTGCTCCTGGCCCTCGGTGACCTCGCTGACCAGTCGGCGGGTCTCGACCAGGCTGGAGCGGAAGGCGCGCAGCGTGGTCGCGATTTCCCGGGTCTCGGTGACGCTGCCGCCATCCTCGATCTCGACATCCAGCTCGCCGCGGCTGAGCTTTCCCATGACGCGCAGCGACTGGTCCAGCGGCCGGCTGATCCGCCGCGCGCTGGCATAGCCGAGGAAGGCGATGGCCAGGGTCGACAGCGCCACGCCGGCGCCGGTTGCGAGCACGATGATGTTGAGCGGCGCCAGCGCCTCGGCGGCGTCGATGTTCGAGACGATGCCCCAGCGCACCCCCATCACGTCGATCGGGGCATAGGCGGTGATGACGTCCCGGCCGGCATAGCTCCTGGCGACGGTGCTTTTCGTAAATCCGGCCGCCGATCGCGTCGCTGCCTCGGCCGTCATCTTCTCCGTCATCAGCGCGCCGGTGGCGAAGCGGGTCTGGCTGCGCCGGGTGGCATCCGGCCCGACCAGATAGACCTCGCCGGTCTCGCCGAGGTCCTGGATGTGGTTGGCGAAATCGCGCAGTTTGGAATTGTCGAGCTGGATCAGGATCGCGCCGGCCACGCGGCCGGTCTCGTCGCGGACCGCCTGGCCCATGAAGAGCGCCGGATGCCCGGAAGGCCCATAGGGTGCCATGTCGGCGAAGGCCTGCTCCCAGGGCGGCTGGGCGGCGAGAGCCTTGCGGAACACGGTGGCGGCGTTGGACTGGCGATAGGGGCCGTTCAGCAGGTTGGTGCCGAAGTCGGCCTCCTTGACGACGCTGTAGACCACATTGCCGTCGGCATCGACCAGCAGCAGGTCGTCGAGGTTCTGGATCTGCTGCAGGCGGAGGAAGCGGTCATGCGCCGCCCTGTGCAGGGAGGTGTAGTCCGATCCGTCGCCCGCATTCGCGATCGCCGCCCGCGAGTCGGCGGGGAAGGGGTTGGCGGTCGTGTAGCTTTCGATCAGCAGCCTCCGCTGGTCGGTGCTGAGGCGCCGCAAGGCACGGGAGAAGGCGTCGATCCGGACCGGGACATCCGGCTCGGCGGCCAGCGCCGCCAGGCCGATGCGGTAGTGATCCATGACGTTGAGCACGGCGCGCGCTCGCTCGTTGCGCACCAGCTCCATCCGCTCCTTGGCCAGCGCCACATAGCTTTGATAGGCAACGCCGTAGGAGATGCCGGCCGAGACCAGCCCCGCCGCCGCCGCAAAGATCGCGATCAGCGCCGGCAGGCGGAAGGACAGCTTTTGCCAGTTGCGGGTGATCGCGTTCATCGTCGGGCTTCTCCGCGGGACCCGGATTTTCGCACGTCGCCGCGGTCCCGGCAGTTTCCCTTTAGGCCGTGTCGACCCCGTCCGGGGAGTCCCCTAACCTCGGCCTCCTTCAGTAGGGCAGGGAGTTCCGCGGTGCCGAACGTCGATCTCGGCCAGTACCAGGTCCTCTTGGTGGACGACGAGCCGTTCATCCGCCAGCTGACCGGCATGCTGCTGAAGCAGCTCGGCTGCCCCAACATCCTGGAGAGCGGCAACGGCGCCGAGGCGCTGGCCCAGCTGGACCGGCCGGGCGCTCATGTCGATCTCATCCTCTCCGACCTCAACATGCCGGACATGGACGGGGTCGAGTTCGTGCGGCACCTCGCGGCGCGCAAGGGCTGCCCGCCGCTGGCCTTCCTCTCTGGCGCGGAGTCCGGCCTGCTGCGCGCAGCCGAGGCGCTGGGCCGCGCCTATTTCCTGGAAGTGCTGGGCGCACTCGCCAAGCCGGTCAACAAGGAGGCGCTGGTGGCCGTGCTCGGCCGCATGGCGGAGGAGCGCGTGCCGCGGGCGCAACGGCGCGGCGTCGAGATCACCGAGACCGATCTCGGTCGCGGCATCGAGGCGCGCGAGCTCGTCTTCCACTACCAGCCGAAGATCGAGATTGCGTCGGGCCGGGTGTCCGGCGCCGAGGCGCTGGTGCGATGGCAGCATCCGCAGCACGGGCTGCTGTTCCCGGACCGGTTCATCGCCATGGCGGAATCCGGGCCGCTGATCGGGCCGCTCACCGAGGCGCTGGTCGAGATTGGCCTGGCACAAGTGCAGGAATGGCAGGGCGCGGGATTGCATCCGCATCTCGGCATCAACCTCTCACCCTCGATGCTGTCGGACGTGACCCTGCCGGATCGCTTCGCCGCGTCCGCCGCGCGCTATGGCGTCCCGGCCGAATCGATCGTGTTCGAGATCACCGAAACCGGAGTCGCCCGCGAGGAGCTGGTCTATCTCGAGATCGTCACCCGCCTCAGGATGAAGGGCTTCCACCTTTCTGTGGACGACTTCGGGACCGGCCAATCCTCGCTGCAGCGGCTGGAAGCACTCCCGTTCGGCGAGCTGAAGATCGACCGCCAGTTCGTGCATGGCGCGGCGAAGAATCCGGCCAAGGCGGCGATCCTGGAGGCTTCGATCGGCCTGGCGCGGACCTTGGGGCAGAAGAGTGTCGCCGAAGGCGTCGAGCTCAAGGAAGACTGGGAGCTGCTGCGGCGCCTGGGCTGTGACGTGGCGCAGGGCTATTTCGTCGCCAAGCCGATGCCGGCCGCGGCCTTCCCCGACTGGGTCGCCGAGTGGAGCGCGCGCAACGCTTCAGCTGTTTGAGTCGGAAGCCAGGGCGGCGACGTCGGGCAGCATGACGGCGCGGTACTCGTCCGCGTCTTTGAGGACCCGCATATGATTCATGACCCGTTCGAGGGTGGAGATCAGCTTCTCGGTCGAGACCGGCTTCAGGATGTAGCCGTTGATGTCGAGTTCGCCGGCGGCGGTCACCGCGTCCATGTCGCCGTGTCCGGTCAGCATCACCACGCGCTGGTCCCGCGGGATGAACTTGCCGACGCCGGTCCGGACCGCCTTCAGAAACTCCAACCCGTTCATCGGCTTCATGTTGAGATCGACGATGACGCAATCGACCGGGCCGATGCTGCCGTTGAACATCGCCAGCGCCGCTGCGCCGTTGGTGGCCCGCAGCACCTTGCCGGCGCCGCATTGCTTCAGGATCCGATCGACCAGCCCGAGCATGAACGTCTCGTCGTCGATCAGCATGAAGGTCTTCGATTTGTAGTCCGGCATATCCAGCATGGCCCAGCCCCCCGACCCAGCCCGATCAACCCATATCGCGGAACCGGCGCCGCGCCTCCTTGGACCATGGTCCAATTGCGGCCGGACATGGCCGTTTTATCGTTGAAGCAGCTGGAGTTACGTCTTCAGGGGGTGGGGTCATGAAACGCGCGCTGCTGTGTGGAACCGCGCTGGCCGGGGTGGCGACTGCGGCGAGTGCCGCCAATGCTTCGGACGGGATCAAGCTCGACGTCGGCGGCTTCTTCAAGCTCACCTACCAGGGCGTCTTCGACAACAAGGAGGAAGGCCATTTCGGCAACCACCGCAACGTCGATGCCGTCAACCACAATGCCGAGGTCCATTTCAAGGGCGAGACCACCCTCGACAACGGCCTGACGGTCGGCGCGCATATCGAGCTCGAGGCCGAGCAGGCAGACGACCAGATCGACATGGCCTTCGTCTACTGGCAGGGCGGCTTCGGCAAGGTGATCATCGGCTCGCAGGACAAGGCGATCGCCAATAACTGCCTGCTGCCGCCGGGTGCCACCGGCAACTTCTCGGCCTTCTCGCCGAACTCCTGGGGCTCGAACGACCCGATCGGCTCCAACGCCGCCTGCGTCGATACCGAGGACAACAACCAGGGCATCGTCTACGGCACGCCGAACTTCAACGGCTTCCAGCTCTGGGTCAGCTATACGCCGAGCAACAACGCCGAGGATTACACCCAGGCCGGCGTCAACGGCGCCGGCACGCCGACCAACCCGGACGGCACCGCCCACCATACCTTCAGCACCTATGCCACCTATTCCTATGCCGGCGAGAACTGGGGCCTCGATTGGGGCGGCGGCGGTTCCTGGCAGACCAAGTTCAACTACTCCGACGGCGGCAATGACGGGAAGACCAACGAATACCAGACCGGCCTCAACCTGACCTTCGGCAGCTTCGCGGTCGGCGGCGTCATGGAATACTTCGACGAGGGCGGCGACGACAACGACGCCTATGTGGTCGGCGGCGGCGCCTCCTATTCGATGGATCCCTTCGTCTTCGGCATCCAGGGCAGCCATGGCCATTACAAGGGCACCGACGCCTTCAGCCTGACCTCCAATCCCGGCGGCAGCCGGACTCTCAACCGCATCATCGCGACCTTGGACTATGCGATGTCGCCCGGCATCAACCTCGACGCCGAGATCGGCTACACCTGGTACAAGGACACCGGCGACGCCGTGCCGAACGAGGAAGACAACTACAGCGCCTTCAACATCGCCATCGGCTCGGTTTTCGAGTTCTAGCAGGATCGCAACATGACCTGGCGCTGGGCATCGGCCGCGCTGCTGGCCGCTATGATCGTTTCGGCACCGGCGGCGGCGCAGCAGGGCGCCGACGAAGCGCTGCATGACGCCGGTGCTCCGGCCCAGGACTACGTCGCGGAGAGTCTGCTGCCGGCCAACGACGTCTGGACCGGCGATCTCGACGGGATGCAGGAGCGGAAGCGCATCCGCATCCTGGTCCCGTTCAGCAAGACCTTCTACTTCATCGACAAGGGCAAGCAATACGGCATCACCTATGATCTCGGAACCGAGTTCGGCATCTGGCTGAACAAGCGGATCAAGTCGAAGAAGATCAAGGTCTCGATCGTCTTCGTCCCGGTGCCGCGCGACAAGCTGTTCACCGGGCTGGTCGAGGGTCTGGGCGACATCGCGGCCGGCAATCTCACCATCACCGACCGCCGCTCCGATGTGGTCGATTTCGGCCATCCGCTGGCGACGGGCGCGCGTGAGATTCTGGTGACCGGGCCGGGCTCGCCGGAGGTCAAGGCGCTGGCGGACCTCGGCGGCCAGGAGCTCTTCGTGCGGCAATCCAGCAGCTACTGGGAGCATCTCGAGACGCAGAACAAGAACCTGGCCTCGCTGGGCAAGACGCCGATCACGCTCATGAAAGTCGACGAGGAGCTGGAAGACGAAGACATCATGGAGATGGTGAACGCCGGCCTGCTGCCCTGGGCCGTGGTCGACGAGCGCAAGGCGAAGCTATGGTCGCCGCTCTTCACCAGCATGCAGACGCGCAGCGACGTGGTGATCCATGACGGCGGCGAGATCGCCTGGGCGTTCCGCAAGAACAGCCCGCTGCTCAAAGAGGTGGTGGACGCGTTCTGCGAGACGCACAAGATCGGCACCAAGTTCGGCAACATCCTGAAGAAGCGCTACATCGGCGCGCAGTCACCGGCGCATCGCGCCACTTCCAAGGAAGAGCTGGCGAACTTCCAGCGGCTGGTCGCGCTGTTCCGTACCTACGGCCAGCAGTACAAGTTCGACGCGCTGATGATCGCCGCGCAGGGCTATCAGGAATCACAGCTCAACCAGAAGGCTCGCAGCAAGCGCGGCGCGGTCGGCATCATGCAGGTGATGCCCGCGACCGCCGCCGACCCCGCGATCGGCATCACCGGCATCGACAAGGATCCCGACAAGAACATCCACGCCGGGGTCAAGTATCTGCGCCTGCTGGTGGAGAAATATCTCGACGACCCGGCAATCGACGACAAGAACCGCACGTTGCTGGCTTTCGCCGCCTACAATGCCGGGCCGGGCAACCTCAGGAAATTCCGCGCCGTCGCCGCGAAGTCCGGCCTCGATCCCAATGTCTGGTTCGGCAATGTCGAGCACGGCGCCGCCAAGGTGGTCGGCCGCGAGACCGTCGAATATGTCGCCAATATCTACGTCTACTATGTCGCCTACCGGCTGGCGACCGAGCGCGACGCAATGCGCAAGAAAGCCGCGCCGGCCATTCCGGTGACCGGCGAGAACTAGGTGACCTCCTTGACCGTGCCGCCCGCCTTCCTCAGCCGTCTGTTGCGCAAGAAGCCGGTCGAGCTGCTGGCCCGCGACCTGAGCGGCGCCGAGGATGCGGAGCACAAGCAGCTGAAGCGCGGCATCACGCCGTTCCAGCTCACCATGTTCGGCGTCGGCTCCACCATCGGCACCGGCATCTTCTTCGTGCTCAGCGAGACCGTGCCGACCGCGGGGCCTGCGGTGATCGTCTCCTTCCTGATCGCCGGCCTGGTCGCCGGCCTGACCGCGCTCTGCTACGCCGAGATGGCGTCGATGATCCCGGTCTCGGGCTCCTCCTATTCCTATGCCTATGCGACGCTCGGCGAAGGCGTGGCCTTCTTCGTCGCCTGCTGCCTGATCCTGGAATACGGCATCTCCGCCGCGGCGGTCGCGGTGGGCTGGAGCGGTTATCTCAACAAGGTGTTCGAGATCGTGTTCGGCGCGGGCCTGCCGGCGAGCCTGCTTTCCGCGCCCTTGGTGGCCGACGGCTACAGCCTCTCCTTCGGCGGCGACGGCATCCTCAACCTGCCGGCCGTGATCCTGGTCCTGCTCTGCTCGATGCTGCTGATCCGCGGCGCCACGGAATCCGCCAGGGCCAACGCCATCATGGTCCTGCTCAAGCTGTCCATCCTGGTGATGTTCATCGCGATCGCGGTCACCGGTTTCTCGAGTGCGAATCTCGAACCCTTCGCGCCGCGCGGCTTCGCGGGGGTGAGTGCGGCGGCCGGCACCATCTTCTTCACCTATGTCGGTCTCGACGCGGTCTCGACCGCGGGCGAGGAGGTCGAGAATCCGAAACGCAACCTGCCGATCGCCATCATCGCCGCACTGGTCATCGTGACCTCGCTCTACGTGCTGGTCGCCGTGACGGCGCTCGGGGTGCAGCCGGCCGCCGAGTTCGGCGGCCAGGAGGCGGGGCTTGCGACCATCCTGCAGAACCTGACCGGCAGCGACTGGCCGGCGCTGGTGCTGGCCTGCGGCGCGGTGGTCTCGGTGTTCAGCGTCACCCTGGTGGTGCTCTACGGCCAGACCCGGATCCTGTTCGCCATGTCGCGCGACGGCTTGCTGCCGGAGCTCTTCTACCGGGTCAACCCGGAGACGCTCTCGCCGGTCGCCTGCACGGTGGTCGTCGCGATCTTCGTCGCCCTGATCGCCGCTTTCGTGCCGGACGCCGTGCTCTGGGAGCTGACCAGCATGGGCACCCTGGTCGCGTTCACGGTGGTCTCGACCGGCGTCATCGTGCTGCGGCAGACCCGCCCCGACATGCCGCGCGGCTTTCGCGTGCCGTTCTATCCGGTGCTGCCGCTGCTCAGCATCGTCTCTTGCATCTACCTGCTCTGCAATCTCAATCCCGCGACGTACCAGCTGTTCGCGGTCTGGCTGGTGATCGGCGGCCTCTTCTATGTCGCCTACGGCATGCGGCATTCCCGGCTCGAGCGGGCAGGCGAGGCCGGCAAGTCGTGAAAGTCCTGGTCGGATATTCCGCGGATTCCGGCGGCACCGAGGCGCTGGCCCTGGGGCTGCTGATGGCGCGCGCCGGCAGCGGCAGCCTGGTGGTCTGCACCATCGTGCCGGAGACCTGGGGTCATCCTTCGATGGCGCGGGTCGATGCGGAATATGCGCAGTTCCTCGACCAGCATGCGCAGAAGGCGCTGGAAAAGGCGCGGCTCCAGGTCGGCGGCAAAGTGCCGGCCGACTATGTCTGCAAGTCGGCGTCGGCGGTCCGGGAAGGCTTGCTCGAGGTCGCGGCGCGGGAGGCGGCGGACTGCGTCGTGCTCGGCTCCGCCCGCGGCGCGCCGCGCGGCCATATCCGCGCCGGCAGCGTCAACACCGGTTTCCTGCACACCGCACCGGTCCCGATCGCGCTGACGCCGCGCGGCTATGCGCCCGAGCCCTCGACCAGACTCTGCCGCGTCACCTGCGCGGTCTCGCCGGCGCCGGAATCGATGCAGACCGTCCGGACCGCGCACCAGCTTTGCGGCCGGATGAAGGTGCCGCTGCGCCTCGTGACCTTCGTGGTGCGCGACCGGCAGATGTACCCGACCGGTGCCGGCTACGATGTCGAGAACCTGGTCGCCAACCAATGGCGCGCGCAAGGGACCGAGGGACAGAACCGGATCATCGCGGCGCTGCCGCCCGAGCCCAAGGTGACGGCCGGGATTGCTGACGGCAAGAGCTGGAAGGCGGCGTTTGAATCCGTCGCCTGGAAGGGCGGGGAGATCATGGCGGTGGGGTCCAGCAACCTCGGGCCGTTGCTGCGGGTCTTCCTCGGCTCCAATGCCACGACGATCGTCCGCCACGCCACGGTGCCCTGCCTGATCCTGCCGCGTCACGCGGCTTAAGGCGCGCCGATCAGGACGTCGTCGCCGCGCCTTGCGGGCCGAGCGAATAGACCATGCGGACCAGCTCGGCGGTCGAGCGCGCGCCGAGCTTCGAGATTGCATGGGCCCGATGCACCTTCACCGTTTTCTCGACGATGCCGAGCCGGTTGGCGATCTGCTTGTTCAGGAGGCCCTCGACCACGCCGTCCAGCACCTGCCGTTCCCGCTGCGTCAGGCTGGTCATGCGGTCGGTCAAGGCCCGCCGCTTCACATCCTGCTCCCGTTCGGCGGCGTCGCGCACGAGCGCGCGGCCGACGGTGGAGAGGAAAAGATCGGCCTCGACCGGCTTGGTGAGGAAGTCGACGGCGCCGGCCTTCATCGCGCTCGCGCAAGCGGGAATGCCGGCCCGCCCGGAGAGGAAGATCACTGGGCGGCAGCGGCCGAGCTTTTGCAGCTCGTGCTGCAGCGCCAGGCCCGACATCTCCGGCATCAGCAGGTCGAGTACGACGCAGCCGGGAATCTCGGGATCATGGGCCTCGAGAAAGGCGCGGGAGGAAGTGAAGGCTTGCGTGACCCGACCGTCGCTCTCCAGCAGCCGCGTGAGCGCGGTCAGGATCCGCCGGTCGTCATCGACCAGATAGACTATGCTGTTCAGGTTGGCCATGCGTCCCTCCGTTTCACTGCGGGCAGCGAGAAGCCGAAGACCGAGCCGCCGCCCGGGTTCTCCTCGTGCCAGATTTCACCGCGATGCCCGGAAATGATCGCGCGGCTGATCGTCAAGCCGAGCCCCATGCCGTTGCGTTTCGTGGTCACGAAAGGCTCGAACAGGCTGCTGCGCAGTTCGTCGGACAAGCCGGTGCCGTTGTCCGCGACGGTGATGACAACGCTTTCATCGCAGCGACGCCCGGTCTTGACGGTAAGGCGATGCTCGGACCAGCGCACCGCCGCCATGGCGTCGCAGGCATTGCGCACCAGGTTGATCAGAACCTGCTGGATCTGGATGCGGTCGGCCCGCACCGGCGGCAGCACCGGCGTGCAATCGAGCACAACCTCGACGCGCCGCTCGATCATCTCGCTGTGCACCAGGCGGAAGACCTCGGCGACGACCTCGTTGAGGTCGACCTCGGAGAAGTCGACCTGCTCGTTGCGAATAAGGTTGCGCAGCCTTGTCAGCACGGCGCCGGCGCGCCGGTCATCCTCGATGATGTCTTCGAGGATGCTGCAGATCTCCTCCGGGCTCGCGGCATTGCGGTTGAGCAGGCGCTGGCCGGCCTGCGCGTTGCTCAAGATCGCCGTCAGCGGCTGGTTGAGTTCATGCGCGACGGCGCCCGACAATTCGCCCAGGGTCGAGACGCGCGTCAGATGGATGACCTGCCGGCGCAGCTGCTCGGCCTCCTGCTGCAGCGACTTGAAGTCGGTGATGTTGCGCAGGGTTCCGGCGATGCCGGCCGTCGCGCCGGCGCCGACGCTCTGGGCGGCGATCTGCACCCAGATCACATTGCCCGCACCATCCCGCAGCTTGAACTCGTCCTGAAACACACCGCTGGAGCGCACGGCATCGAGCAGACTTCTTCTTTCAGTCTGGTTCTGCAGACCGGCGAGATGTCCGAGGAAGGTCTCAAGATTGACGATCTCGCCGTCATTCGCGCCGACCAGCTTGCAGCAATAGGGATTCATCCAGACCAGGTCCGGTTCGCTCTTCCAGAACCAGAGGCCGGTGCTCGCATTCTCGGTGGCGAGTTCCGCATATGGCGGGACCAGCGCTTCGACCGCTGCACCACGGCGCCGTTGTTCGCTCGTCTGGTCTTCGATCACGTCGTATCTCCCAACCGACAAAAGAGTCCGGAAGATCGTTTCGGATGACACACTCGAACGCGGCCGGGTCGCTGGAAGGCTGCCTGCGCGCTCAACTCTCGACCCTGTTGCGCGTCTGCGACCGGGTGAAACCAACCAATTTCAATTTGCGGAAAGTACGTTGGGAGAGTCCGGCGTCCGTCGACCTCAAGACACCGACCGGCATAAGCGGATGCGTTCGCACTCGCCTGCAACACGCCCCCCACAAGGCACGTCCCAGCTTTCGATGAGATAATATTCTCCGAATTTATGTCACACAAGCGCCTTTGCAACCAATTGGCGCTTATTGCTGGGACCAAGGTCCATCTGGCGAGTCGTGGTGGTCCTATCACAATGGCAATACAAGGGTTGGGGCATCTCGGCTGGCGTTTGATGGGCGTCAAGCTTCGTCGATGAAGAACAGCTTCATTGGCCAGTCACATAGGGACCGGTTGATGCGAAGGGCAATGCAAAGGCTCATCGCGGCTTCCAGCATTCTGCTGATTCTGGCGCTCGGGGGCTGCGAGGCGCTGCTGCGGCAACCCGCCCCGACCGACCGCGCCCCGCCGGTCCTCGAAGGATTCAAGGACGTTCGGTATTACCCACTGAATCCGGCTCTGCCGCCGCCACCCAGCGTCGGCGCGGCGTTCCTCGATGAGCCGGCGGACTCCTATGAAGAAACCGCGGATTCACTGGTGTACAACTATCTCGCCGTCTCCGGCGGCGGCTCGGATGGCGCGTTTGGCGCGGGTCTCCTGAACGGCTGGACGCAGTCGGGCAAGCGGCCGAAGTTCAAGTTCGTGACCGGGGTCAGCACCGGCGCCCTGATTGCGCCCTTCGCCTTCCTGGGCCCGGATTACGACGGGACCCTCACGCAAGCCTACACCACGGTGGACGCCCAGCGTCTATATCTTGCGCGCAGCCTGGTGAGCCTGCTCTGGGAGGAATCCCTCACCGACAACAAGCCGTTCCGCGACATGATCGCGAAATATGTCGACGAGAACGTGCTCGACCGCATCGCCGAGGAGCATCAGAAGGGCCGGCGCCTTTACGTGCTCACCACCGACCTCGACCGCGAGGAGCCGGTGGTCTGGGACATGGGTGCGATCGCGGCCAGCCACAGCCCTGTCCGCCTCGATCTGTTCCGCAAGGTGATCCTGGCCTCCGCCTCGATTCCGGCCTTCTTTCCGCCGGTGCTCATCAACGTGAAGATCGACGACGTCCAGAAGGACGAGCTGCATGTCGATGGCGGCGTCTTCGCGCAGTCCTTCTTCGTCGGCAACCAGATCGACTTGCGCGCCCTGGAGCGCCGCGCCCATCCGGAGTGGAAGGGCAAGATCACCCACCGGCTCTACGTGATCCGCAACGGCCGGCTCGATCCGCAGCCGCGCAAGGTCGACCGCAGCCTGGGCTCGATCACGGCCTATTCCATCGATTCGATGCTGAAGGCCTCTGGCATCAACGATCTCTACCGGCTCTATCTCGGCGATCTCGCGGGCGAGCTCGAGCTGCGCTACGTCGCGATTCCGCACGACTATGCGCCGAGCTCGCTGGACGAGTTCAACCAGGCCGAGATGGTCCAGCAATACAACCTTGGTCTCGCGATGGGCGAGAAGGGCATTCCATGGAAGCGGACTCCGCCGGGGTGGCAGAAGTGAAGGCCGAAACGCGCAGCGACAGGCCGCTCGGCGCCGGCCGCGCCACCCGCTACGTCGCCGTGGTCGACGACGACCGCTCGGTCGGCGTGGCGCTCTGCCGGCTGTTGCGCGCGGCCGGGATCGAGGCCAAGGCCTTCGAATCGGCCGCCAGTTTCCTCGACCATATCCAGGACCGCTTGCCCGACTGCGTGGTGCTCGATGTGCAGATGCCCGGCATGAACGGCCTCGAGCTGCAGCAGCGCCTGAAGGATGTCGCGGCCGGCCTGCCGGTGATCATGATGACCGGGCGCGACGAAGCCTCGATCCACGCGATCTGCATGGCGATGGGCGCCAGCAGCTATCTCAAAAAGCCGCTCAACGACGACGATCTGCTGGACGCGGTCGAGCGCGCCATCTCCGGACGGTCGACGCATCGGATCTGATTGCGGGCGGCGTCGAGCCTGCATGGGACCAAGGTCCATCTGTGCGGCGCGGACCGCCATTCCTATCGTTCGAGTGCCGGGCACAGGATGGACCCCGTGTCCGGACCCATACCGGAGCAGCAAACCGGGTGGCAATTTCCCCCTCATTTGCCACCCGGGCCGCTGACGCAGTCGGGGATGATCGGAATCTCATGGACGAAAGCCGCAGCCAGTTTCGATCCGGCATGATGTGGCCGCGCCGCGGCTTCCTGATGCGCGTCGCAGCCGCGCCGGCATTGCTGCTGGCTGCACCCGCCGCTGCGGACAACTTCGTCAAGACCGGCACCGTGCAGATCTCACAGACCCAGATCGCCTTCATGGGCAGCGCCAATCTCGGCGGCGGCAAGCTCAACTTCGGCGGCAAGACCTATCCCTTCACCATCGGCGGCCTGGGCATCGGCGGCTTCGGCTTCTCGAAGATCGAAGCGACCGGCACTGTCTACAACCTGAAGAGCCTCGACCAGTTCTCCGGCGCCTATGCGCAAGGCCGCTACGGCATCGCGGTGGGCGACCGCAGCACCGGCGAGCTTTGGCTCAGCAATGTCGAGGGCGTGGCGATGTCGCTCAAGGCGAAACGCGAAGGTCTGGCGCTGTCGCTGGGCGGCGACGCGATCTACATCGATCTCGCATGAAGCGGAGCGCCGTGATGAGCAGAACCCTGGTAACCGCTCTTGCCGCCTTCTGGCTGGCGATCCAAGGCGCGGCCGCCCAGGACGCCGCTGCGCCCGAAGAGGAACCGTCGCTCAAGGCCTTCTCCGCCTGGAACGCGCAAGGCCAGATCTTCCAGTCCGGCGAAAGCCGCCTGACCTTCGTCGGTTCCTTCTCGGGCATTGTCTACGTGGAACAGGAGCAAGGTCCGGTCGCGGCCGGATTCATGGCCTGTCCGACCGTGATCGACGTGAACACGCTTGACGGCAAGGAGCGGGGCGAAGGCCGCTGCACCTACACCGCGAAGGACGGCGCCCGGCTGTTCGCCGATTTCACCTGCCGCGGCGTCCGCATGGTCGGTTGTCACGGCGACTTCACCTTCACCGGCGGCACCGAGCGATTCAAGGGCATCACCGGCGGCGGTCCGGTCACGATCCGCAGCACGGTGGATGAGATGAAGCCCGGCAGCGGCGGGGCGATCGACGGCGTGGCGGCCGGCATCATCTTCTGGCCGAAGCTCACCTACAAGCTCGCCGCGCAGTAACAGCAGCGCGGATTCTCCAAGCAGAATAAGCGATTGGACCAAAGGGCAATTGCGACCTTGGCGACCCCTCCCGTCCAATGCCAAGGACAGCGAGGGTGGGTCGAGCATGAAAAATCGAGTGGTACTGACGCTCCTGGTCGCGGGCCTGATCTGCGGCGGGCGTCCTCTCGCGGCCGAGGAGCCGGCCGCGGCACCCGCCGCCCCTGCCATCGATGTCGCCGCGGCACCCGCCCAGGAAGTCGACTGGCAAGAGAAGATCAGCTCGATCGGCGTGGCGGAAGCGCTGCAGGGCGTCGATATCAGTGGCTCGGAATCCGGCAACGTGGTCGAGATCCTGTTCGATTCCGGCACCAAGGTGAAGGCCGGCCAGCCGCTGGTCCGCCTGGACACCACCAAGGAAGAGGCCGATCTCAAGGCCAACCAGGCGCAGATCCCCGCCGCCAAGACCGACCTCGAGCGCAAGAAGCAGCTGATCAAGTCCGGTGCGGTCGGCCAGAGCGACGTCGATGACGCGCAGTCGAAATACGACACCCTGGTCGCGGAATCCGGGTCGCTGAAGGCGACCATCGCGCGCCGCACCCTGACCGCGCCGTTCGGCGGCATCCTCGGCATCCGCCGCGTCAACCTCGGCCAGTATCTGCAGCCCGGCGACCAAGTGGCCAATCTCCAGGACCTTTCGGTCATGCGCATGCGCTTCCTGGTGGCGCAGAAGGACTACGGCCGGATCAAGCTCGACCAGCCGATCGAGGCGCGATTCGACGCCTATCCGGGCGAGACCTTCAAGGGCAAGGTCACCACCATCGAGCCTTCGGTGAAGTACCAGAGCGGCATCATCCCGATCCAGGCCGAGATCCCGAACGCCGAGGAGAAGCTGCTGCCGGGCATGTATGCCAGCCTCGACGTGCTGCTGCCGGAACACGGCAAGAAGATCGTCGTGCCGGCGAGCGCGGTCGCCTTCAACCTCTACGGCGAGTCCGTCTATGTGGTCGACCAGGCCAGCAGCACGGTGAAGCAGGTGATGGTGAAGACCGGCGCCGCCCGCAACAACGCCGTGGTCATCGAGAAGGGCCTGAACGCCGGCGATCTCGTGGTGGTGGCCGGCCAGCTCAAGCTCTCCAACGGCTCCCCGGTCAAGGTGGTCGAAGGCCAGGCCCTGCCGGAAATGACGTCCGTCCCGGTCCAATAGCCCAAGGTCATTAGCCGGAAAGGCGGCGTTCGCGTGTTCACCGATCCATTCATCCGCAAGCCGATCCTGGCGCTGACCTTGAACCTGCTGCTGGTGGTGGCCGGCCTCGCCGCCGCCGCCTCGCTGCAGATCCGGCAGTTTCCGAAGATGCAGTTCACCGTGGTCACGGTGACCACGGTCTATACCGGCGCCTCGGCCGACCTGGTGCAGGGTTTCGTCACCCAGCCCTTGCAGGAGCAGATCGCCGCCGCGGACGGCGTCGACTATCTCACCTCGGAGAGCCGGTCCGGCACCTCGGTCATCACCGTCTATATGCGCTTGAACTATTCGTCCTCCTTGGCGCAGGCCAATATCCTGGCGAAGATCCAGGCGGTGCGCGCCGATCTTCCGAAGGAGATCGAGGACCCGAAGCTCGACATCAGCCAGGGCGACATCACCCAGCTCATCTACTTCACGGTGGCCAGCGACCAGATGAGCGCCGCGCAGATCACCGACTATGCCAAGCGCGTGATCCAGCCGAAATTCTCGACTGTCCAGGGCGTCAGCAAGATCAAGTATTACGGCGAGCGCGACTTCGCGATGCGGGTCTGGCTCGATCCGCGGAAGCTCGCGGTCTACCAGATCACCGCCAAGCAGGTCCGCGACGCGATCTCCAACAACAACTACCAGACCACCGCCGGCCAGATCCGCGGCGAATACTCGAGCTTCGACATCGACGCCAAGACCGGCCTGGAAGTGCCGGACGACTACGGCGCGATCATCGTCGCCTCCGGCGAGAAGGGCATCGTGCGCCTGCGCGATGTCGCCAGCGTCGATCTCGGCGCCGAGGATTCCGACATGGTGGTGAAGCTGCAGGGCAAGCCCGCGCTCATCATCGGCATCGATCCGACGCCGGAAGCCAACCCGCTCGACGTGGCGCATGGCTTGAAGGCGCTGCTGCCGGACCTCGAGCGCAACCTCCCGGCCGGTATGAAGCTCGCCGTCGCCTACGACACCTCGATCTTCATCGAGACCTCGATCGAGGAGGTGGAGAAAACCATCATCGAGGCGGCGGTCATCGTGACCGTGGTGATCTTCCTGTTCATCGGCTCGCTGCGCGCGATCATCGTGCCGATCGTGGCCTTGCCGCTCTCGATCATCGGCGTCGCGATCTTCCTGGCCGCGCTCGGCTTCAGCATCAATCTGCTGACCCTGCTCGCCATCGTGCTGGCGATCGGCCTGGTCGTGGACGACGCGATCGTCGTCCTGGAGAACGTCGACCGCCACATGAAGCTCGGGAAAACGCCTTTCCTGGCGGCGATCGCGGGCACGCGCGAGATCGCCGTGCCGGTCATCTCGATGACCATCACCCTGGCCGCGGTCTATGCGCCGATCGCTTTCACGCCGGGCATCTCCGGCGCGCTGTTCAGCGAGTTCGCCCTGACGCTCGCCGGCTCGGTCTTCATCTCCGGCTTCGTCGCCTTGACCCTGTCGCCGGTGATGTGCGCCATGGTGCTGAAGTCCGGCAAGACCAGCAAAGTTCAGCATTTCATCGAGCACAATCTGGAGAAGCTGGAGCGGGGCTATCACCGGCTGCTGGAGCGGGCGCTCAAGGCCCGCATCCTGGTGATGATCTTCGCGGCGCTGGTGTTCGTGGCGCTCTATCCGCTGTTCAGCATGATCCGCTCCGAACTGGCGCCGGGCGAGGACCAGGGCGCGATCGTGGTGCAGACCTTCTCGCCGGCCGGTGTCAATGCCGACTACCAGGAGTTCTACCACGACAAGGTCAGCGACTCGCTGGCGCGGATCCCCGATGTCGGCAGCTGGTTCACGCTGGGCGGCACGCCGACCATCCGCCAGGGCACCGGCATCGCCGTGATGAAACCCTGGGACGACCGCCAGGGCAGCTTCGACGAATCGCTCAAGTTCGCGCGCGGCGACCTCACCCATGTGGTCGGGCTGAAGGCCAGCGCCTTTTCGCTGCCGCCGCTGCCCGGCTCCGGCGGCGGCCTGCCGATGCAGTTCGTGCTCTCCACCACCGACGACTACAAGGTGCTGGCGCAGGTGATGGTCGAGGTCGAGAAGAAGGCGAGGGCCAGCGGCCTGTTCACCTTCACCGACGTCGACCTGAAGTTCGAGAACCCGACCGCGGTGGTGACCGTCGATCGCGACAAGGCCGGCGCCTACGGGATCAGCATGGCCGACCTCGGCACCACCTGGCTCACCATGGTCTCCAACGGCTACGTCAACCGGATGAGCGTGCAGGGCCGCTCTTACAAGGTGATCCCGCAGACGCCGCGGATCGATCGCCTGACCCCGGATGCGCTCACCCGCTACTACGTGATTGCGAGCGACGGTTTCCCGATCCCGCTCTCCAACCTGGTCGACGTGAAGACCGAGGTGCGGCCGATCGCGCTGACGCAGATGAACCAGCTCAACTCCGCGACCCTGAGCGCGACGCTCGCGGCCGGCATCAGCATGGGCGACGCGACCCAGTTCCTGGAGCAGACGGCGCGGGAGATGATGCCGCGCGGCATGGGCATCGAATACAAGGGCGAGTCGCGGCAGTTCGTGAAGGAGGGCTCCAGCCTGATGGTGACCTTCGCGCTCGCCATCATCGTCATCTTCCTGGTGCTCTCGGCGCAGTTCGAAAGCTGGCGCGATCCCCTGGTGATCATGGTGTCGGTGCCGCTTGCCATCACCGGCGCGCTGCTGCCGCTGGCCGGCGGCCTGATGACCCTCAACATCTACAGCCAGGTCGGGCTGATCACCCTGGTCGGCCTGATCACCAAGCACGGCATCCTGATCTGCGAGGTCGCCAAGGAACGCCAGGAGAAGGAAGGCGTCGATCGGCACAAGGCCGTGCTCGAGGCAGCGACCCTGCGGCTGCGGCCGATCCTGATGACCACCGCCGCGATGATCGCCGGCCTGGTGCCGCTGCTGAACGCCACCGGCGCCGGCGCGGCCAGCCGCTTTGCGATCGGCATCGTGATCGTCTGCGGACTGGCGATCGGCACCTTGTTCACCCTGTTCGTGCTGCCGTCGCTCTACACCTTCATCGCCTCCGACCACCGCAAGGGCGCGGCCAAGCGCCAGGCACAACTGGCCGAGATCGAGGCGCTGAAGTAAGCGGCGAGTCCGCCCGGCTGACCCTCAGCCGGGACGCCCTCACCTCAAACAGTAGATGTAGTAGGTGCCGTCCTTCTCGACGGTGCCTTCCACTTCCTTGGCGAAGCCGGGGAAGCTCTCGCCCCAATGCTGCAGCGCCTTCAGGTAGGAGATCCAGCCACCGTTGGCGGGTCCGATGCTCTCGCCGGGCATCACGATCGGGATGCCGGGCGGGTAGGGGATGACGCCGACGCCGACCACGCGATTGGCGATCTTCGACAAGGGCACCAGCTCGGCCTCGCCGGCCATCAGCTTCTGGAAGGCCTGGCGCGGCGGCATCACCGGCTTGGGCAGCTTGGCATAGGCTTCCGCCTCCGACTGGCCGAGCCGCATCGAGACCATCATCTTCCACATGGCGTCGCCGAGATCCCTGACGCCCATCTTGCCGTAGATGTGTGGGGCGGCGGCGACCACCTTGGGCATCGCCTTGGCCAGCGGCACGTTGGCGTCATAGTCGCGCTTGAAGTCGAGCAGCGTGTTGATGAGGGTGCCCCACTTGCCCTTGGTGACGCCCATCGAGAACAGGAACAACACCATGTGCGACGTGGTGCGCGAGGGCACGATGCCGGACTGGCCGAGATAGGCGGTCACCAGGTCGCCGGGGATGCCGTTCTTGGCGAGCTTGCCGTCCTCGCCCATGCCGGGACAGACGATGCCGAACTTCACCGGATCGAGCAGGCACCAGCCGTCGGGCAGGTCGTCGAAACCGTGCCACTTCTCGCCGGGATGCAGCACCCAGCAATTCGGGTCGCTCGCCAGCAGCTCGGCTGGCGCGTCGGCGAAGGCGATGCGCTTGCCGCCTGGGCCCTTCACCGTCGGCGGGTTCCACGGCGCGAAGAACCAGTCCTTCCTGGCGGCGAACTCCCGGTGCGCGCGCGCGAAGGCCTGGCGGCAGGCGACCGCCTCGTCGATCACGTCCTGGATCAGCGCGCGGCCGGACGGGCCGTCCATCATCGCCGCCGCCACCTCGTTGCTGGCGATCAGCGCATAGAGCGGCGAGGTGCTGGCCTGGGCGCAATAGGCCTCGTTGAAGCGCTCATGGTCGATGGCCTTGCGCCCGTCCCGGACATGGATGAAGGAGGTCTGCGACAGGGCCGAGAGCAGCTTGTGGGTCGAATGGGTGGCGAACACCGTCGGTCCGTCCTTGGGATGGTCGGCCGCGTCGCCGCGCATCGCATAGCGGTCGCGATACATCGGGTTGAACCGCGCATAGCCGTACCAGGCCTCGTCGAAATGGATGCGATCGACCGACTGGGCCAGCAGCTCCTGGGCGGCCTTGGCGTCGTAGCACATGCCGTCATAGGTGCAGTTGGTGACGACGGTGTAGACCGGCTTCTTCTTCCGGACCTTGGCTGCCAGCGGGTTGGCGGCGATCCGCGCCTGGATCGCCTTCGGCTTCATCTGGCTTGGATGGATCGGTCCGATCACCCCGTATCGATTCCGGTTGGCCTGCAGGAAGACCGGGATGCCGCCGGTCTGGGCCAGGCCCTGCTCGATCGACTTGTGGCAGTTGCGGTCGCAGAGCACGATCTCGTTGTCGCCGACACAGGCCGACATGATGCTGCGGTTGGAGGCGGAGGTGCCGTTCAGCACCGTGTAGCTCCGGTCGCTGCCGAACACCCGCGCGGCATAGGTCTCGCTCGCGCCGATCGGGCCGCTGTGCAGCAGCAGCGACCCCAGGCCGCCGCGCTCGACGCCCATGTCGGTGCGGAACAGCATCTCGCCATAGGCATCCAGGAAGATCCGCCCGATCGGCGACTTCGAGAAGGCGACGCCGCCCTGGTGGCCGGGCGCCGCCCAGGAATACTCGGCGTCGCGGTTGTAATCGACCAGCGCGCGGGTGAACGGCGGCAGCAGCGCTTCGACGTAACGGCTGACCGCGGCAATCACCCGGTTGGCGATGAAGGCCGCGCTGTCCTGCAGGATCCAGATGAACTCGTCCGCGAGGCCCGCGACCTCGACCGACACGGTGCCGGCGATCTTGCGATCGGCCATCAGGAAGACCGGGACATCGACATTCTTGGCGCGGATACCCCGCAGCAGGCCGGCGGCCGCGGCGTGGCTGGCCTTGTCGTTGGCGCCGAGCGACCAGTCGATCAGGATGCAGTGGATCGCCGCGTCGGAGGCGAAGCAGGCCTCGGCGTCGTCGAACGCATAGGCCTCGACGACCTCGATGCCGCGTCCTCTCAGTTCCTCGACGATGGCGTGCACGCGCCGCCCGGAGGTGGTGATGCCGGCGGCAACGTCGTCCTCGACGCAAAGGACTCGCGGATGGAAGCGGGCGTTCGTTCGGATCGGCATCAGGCGCATCCTTCTACCAGAGGAACGGTAACCGGCGGGTTCAACGATGCCAGGTCACCGGATCGAAACGCATGTCGATGAGCGTGCCCTTCTCACCGCGGACGATCGCCGCGATATCGGCGAGCGCGCCGATCGCCGCGGTCTTCCCGGTCCTGCGCGCAAAGGCGCAGGCGGCATCGACCTTCGGCCCCATCGAGCCTGCCGGGAACGCGTATTGCGCCATGGCGGCGGGGCTCGCCTTGTGGATGGCCCTGGCCTCGGGCGTGCCCCAGCCGGTGAACACCGCCTCGGCGTCGGTCGCCATGACCAGGAGATCGGCCTCGAGATCCCGGGCCAGCAGCTCGGAGCAGAGATCCTTGTCGATCACCGCCTCGACCCCAACCAGCACGCGCTCGGCGCCGCGTTGATACATGGTCGGGATGCCGCCGCCGCCGGCGCAGGTGACCACCGTCCCTTGCTCGAGCAGCCAGCGGATCGGGCGGATCTCGAAGATGCGCTTTGGCAGCGGCGACGGCACGACCCGGCGCCATTTCTGGCCGTCCTGCTTGAACACCCAGTTCTTCTCCGCCTGGATCCGGTCGGCCTCCGCCTTGTCATAGACCGGCCCGACGAACTTGGTCGGGTCCTTGAACGCCGGATCGTCGCCGTCGACCTCGACCATGGTCAGCAAGGTGGCGAAAGGCACCTCCGGGGGCAGCAGGTTGCCGAGCTCCTGCTCGATCATGTAGCCGATCATGCCCTCGGTCTCGGCGCCGAGCACGTCGAGCGGATAGGCCTCGTCCGGCTTGTAGGCCGCGCCCTGGAGGGCGAGCAGCCCCACCTGCGGGCCGTTGCCGTGGCTGATGACCAGCTGGTGCGTCGCGGCCAGGGGCGCCAGGGCTTGCGCCGCCACCCGGACGTTGCGCCGCTGCGCCTCGGCGGTCATCGGCTCGCCGCGTTTCAGCAGCGCATTGCCGCCGAGCGCAACCACCACCCGCATGATCAGTCCCCCAGCGTGGCGACGGTGGCGGCGGATTCGAAGACGTCGTTGGCCGCTTCGACCCCGTTCTCCATGCCGTCGTCTTTGGCGATCTGCTGGTATTCGGCCATCGAATGCTCCCTTCAGGCTGATGTGATTGCGGCCGTGCGGCACCGCGCCGGATCGCGTGAGATCCGGCCGGTCATGCGGTCGCCGCCACGGCTCCGGCCCGAAAGCTGGCATCGCGTCTCCCTGTCGGTGAGCCCGCGCTGCTGCCAGGCGCCGGCCGATCCGATCCGGCTGAAATGCCCGTGCCCCGGCCTTGGCGGCTATTTGGACCTTGGTCCAATCGCATGCGGCGGCGGCCGCCGCCTTGACGAAACGCAATCCGCCGCGGCGCCGCCTGCCGAAACCGTATGGGCCTTTGGGCCAAATTGATTCCCGGAAGCCGCGTAGCAGGATGGAGGCTGCGGAGTCGGGGGGCGGAAGCCGCGTCGCGATGCCTTCGTTGGCTACCGCCGTCACGAGGGTGCGTCTTATGGAACTCTACCAGGCCTTTCCGATCGCCATCATCGACGAGGATTTCGAAGGCCAGACGGCGGCCGGACGCGGCATGCGGCGCCTCGCGAAAGCCATCGAGGGTGAAGGCTTCCGCGTCGTCTCCGGCTTGAGCTATGCCGACACGCACCAGATCGTGAACGTCTTCAACAACGAAGCCTGCTGGTTGGTCTCGGTGGACGGGCTCGAGGCCAATCCGAAGCAATGGGATCTGCTCGAAGGCATCCTTGCCGCCAAGCGCAACCGCAACACCCGGCTGCCGATCTTCCTGTTCGGCGACAACCGCACCGCCGAAGTGGTGCCGACCCGGGTGCTGAAGCACGCCAACGCTTTCATGCGCCTGTTCGAGGATTCCGACGAGTTCATCGCCCGCGCCATCGCCCGCGCCGCCAGGCTCTATATCGACGACCTGCCGCCGCCGATGTTCAAAGCGCTGATGGAGTACACGCTGAACGCCAGCTATTCCTGGCATACGCCCGGCCATGGCGGCGGCATCGCGTTCCGCAAGAGCCCGGTCGGCCGGCTGTTCTACGAGTTCTTCGGCGAAAACACCTTGCGCTCCGACATCTCGGTTTCGGTCGGCTCGGTCGGCTCGCTGCTCGACCATACCGGCCCGATCGCGGCCGGCGAGCGCAATGCCTCGCGGATCTTCGGCACGGATTCGACCTTGTTCGTGGTCGGCGGCACCTCGACCGCCAACAAGATCGTCTGGCACGGCACGGTCTCGCGCGGCGATCTCGTGCTCTGCGACCGCAACTGCCACAAGTCGATCCTGCATTCCCTGGTGATGACCGGGGCGACGCCGATCTATCTCGTTCCCTCGCGCAACGGCCTCGGCATCATCGGGCCGATCTCGAAGGACCAGTTCACCCCGCAATCGATCGCCAAGAAGATCGCCGCCAGCCCCTTCGCCAAGGGCACCAGCGGCAAGGTCCGCCTGATGGTCATGACCAACTCGACCTATGACGGGCTCTGCTACAACGTGGACGGGATCAAAAAGTCGCTCGGCAAGGCGGTCGATATCCTGCATTTCGACGAGGCCTGGTACGCCTACGGCAACTTCCATGAGTTCTACGACGGCTACCATGGCATCTCTTCCTCGAAGCCGGAGCGCTCCGAGCACGCGATCACCTTCGCGACCCAATCCACGCACAAGCTGCTGGCGGCGCTGTCGCAGGCCTCGATGATCCATGTCCAGAACGCGGAGACCGCGACCCTGGACATGGCGCGGTTCAACGAATCCTTCATGATGCACACCTCGACCTCGCCGCAATACGGCATCATCGCCTCCTGCGATGTGGCCGCGGCGATGATGGAGCAACCCGCCGGCCGCGAACTGGTGCAGGAAACCATCGACGAGGCGCTGAGCTTCCGCCGCGCCATGACCGCGGCCAAGACCCAGCTCAAGGGTTCCTGGTGGTTCGATGTCTGGCAGCCCGACGCGATGGCCAAGAAGCCGGTCGCCGATCCCGCCGCCTGGGTCCTGAAGCCCGGTGACAAGTGGCACGGCTTCGAAGGCCTCGCCGCCAATCACTGCCTGGTCGACCCGATCAAGGTCACCATCCTCTCGCCGGGCCTGTCGGCCGACGCCACGATGCAGGCCCAGGGCATTCCCGCGGCGATCGTCGTGCGCTTCCTCTCCGGGCGGCGGATCGAGATCGAGAAGACCGGCCTCTATTCCTTCCTGGTGCTCTTCTCCATGGGCATCACCAAGGGCAAGTGGAGCACGCTGGTCACCGAGCTGCTGAACTTCAAGGAACTCTACGACCGCAACGCGCCGGTCGCGGACGCGATCCCCAGCCTGGCCGCGCATGGCGACTTCTACGCCAAGATGGGGCTCAAGGACCTCTGCGACGCGATGCACAAGATCTACCGCGCCGACAAGGTGCCGCAGGCCCAGCGCGCCATGTACACGGCGCTGCCGGAGATGGCGCTGCGCCCGGCCGATGCCTATGAACGCTTCGTGCGCGGCAAGGTCGAGAGCGTCGAGATCGACCATCTGATGGGCCGGACGCTCGGTGTAATGGTGGTGCCGTATCCGCCGGGCATCCCGGTGATCATGACCGGCGAGCGCCTCACCAAGCAGACCAAATCGATCCAGGACTATCTCATCTATGCCCGCGAGTTCGACGAGAAGTTCCCGGGCTTCGAGACCGACATCCACGGGCTCCGCTTCGAGCCCTCGCCGAAGGGCCGCCGCTATCTGGTGGATTGCCTGAAGGAAAAATAGCGCCGTCAGCGCGCGGGGAGAGGAACATGCAGAAGAAGATGAACCTGATGCAGCTGACCTTCATCGTGGCGGTGAACATGATGGGTTCCGGCATCATCATGCTGCCGGCCAACATGGCGCAGGTCGGCGGCATCTCGCTGCTCTCCTGGATCGTGACGGCGCTGGGCTCGATGGCCATTGCCTATGGCTTCGCCCAGGCCGGCCTCCTCAACCAGCGGGCCGGCGGCATGGCCGCCTATTCGGAGGAGGCCTACGGCAAGTCCGGCTATTTCCTGACCTTCTTTCTCTACTTCCTGTCGCTGGCGATCGGCAATGTCGCGATCGCGATCTCGGCGGTCGGCTACCTGTCGTCGTTCATTCCCTGGCTCTCCTCCACGCCGATCTCGACCTGCATCGGCGTCATCGCGCTGGTCTGGATCACCTCCGCCGCCAACTTCGGCGGTCCGTCGATCACCGGCAAGATCGGCTCGATCACGGTCTGGGGCGTGATCATCCCGGTCGGCCTGCTCAGCTTTCTCGGCTGGTTCTGGTTCAGCGGCGAGACCTTCAGCGCGGCTTGGGACCCGCACGGCCTCGGCGCGGCGCACGGGATGGGATCCAGCATCTCACTGACGCTCTGGGCCTTCCTCGGCATGGAATCGGCGGCGCAGAATTCCGATGCGGTCGAAAATCCGAAACGCGATGTGCCGCTGGCCTGCATGTTCGGGACGCTGGGCGCCGGCGTGGTCTATGTGCTCTCCACCACCGTCATCCAGGGCATCGTGCCGAACGCGGAGCTCGCGGAATCCAACGCGCCCTTCGCACTGGCCTATGCGCAGGTCTTCAACCCGGTCGTCGGCCAGATCATCATGGCGCTCGCGGTGATGGCCTGCGTCGGCTCGCTGCTCGGCTGGCAGTTCACCATCGCCATGACCGCCAAGTCCGCCGCCGAAGGGCGGATGTTCCCGGCCTTCTTCTGCCGGCTGAACGGCATGGGCGCGCCGGTCATGGGCATGGTCGTGCTGGGCGTGGTGCAGACCCTGCTCGCGCTCTCGACCATCTCGCCGACCTTGAGCGAGCAGTTCTCGGCGCTCGTCAATCTCGCGGTGGTGACCAACGTCATTCCCTACATCATCGCGCTTTCGGCGCTGTTCGTGATGATGAAGGCCGCCGGCGTCACCGGGTCGAAATACCAGCTCAACACCGTGGTGACCGTGGTGGCCATGCTCTACAGCGTCTATGCCCTTTATGCTTCGGGCAAGGACGCGGTGCTGGGCGGCATGCTGGTCACCGCGCTCTGCTTCCTGATCTGGGGCTTCATCGCACCGCGCTTCACTGGCCCGCGGACCGCGTCCGTCATGGCGGCCTGACGCAGGGAGGACAGCATGATGATCCGCATCTCATTGGCGCTCGCCCTCGTCGCTGGCGCGCTCGGCGCGGCGGCGGCCTCCGACCCGGCCGCGGCCGGCCCGGTCACCGACCGCATCAAGGCGGCCGGCAAGATCGTGATCGGCTATCGGGAAGGCGCCGCACCCTTCTCCTTCAAGAACGACCAGGGCCAGCCGGCCGGCTATGTCATCGACGTCTGCCAGGCGGTGGCCGACGACCTGAAAGCGCCGGTCGAATGGGCGCCGCTGCCGGCCGACAACCCCTTCGCCGCGGTGGCCGAGGGCAAGGTCGATCTCCTCTGCGGCGCGACGGAAACCCTCTCGCGCCGCAAGGAAGTCTCCTTCTCGATCCCGATCTTCCGGAGCGGGCTGGGGGTGATGGTGCGGTCCGACGCGCCGGTCCAGCTCCGCCAGGTGCTGAACGGCGACCCGGCGGGTCCCGTCTGGCGCGGCTCGCCGGCGCGGGTCCTGGACCAGAAGACCTTCGCGGTGATCAAGGGTACGACCAGCGAGGACATCCTCAAAGGCGCACTCCGCAAGCTGCAGATCTCGGCCAACGTCACCGAGGTGGACAGCTTCCAGGCGGGGGTTGCCGCCGTCGCCGACCGCAGTGCCGACGTGCTCCTGGGCGACCGCTCGATCCTGGTCGAGTCCGCCCAGTCCAGCCCGGAGGCGGCCAACCTCCTGGTGATCGACCGGATCTTCACCACCGAGCCGGTGGCGCTGCCGCTCGACCGCAACGACGAGGACTTCCGGCTGGCGGTGGACCAGGCTTTAAGCAACCTCTACCGCTCGGACCGCTTCCGCGACATCTATCGCAAGTGGTTCGGCGAGCCCGGCGAAGCGGCGCTCGACTACTTCCGCGCCGCGGCTTTGCCGGACTGAGCGGTTACCGTCAGGCGGCCCGGTCGTGCATGACCGGGTCGACGTCGCCGTGGAATTCCGGCCGGTAGGGCTGGGCGGTCGGCGGCAGCACGCGCTTGATGAACCAGTCGGGATTGCGGCGCTGGATCCGCACCGCGCGGATCACCTCCTTATAGCCTTGCCAGATGCTCGGCGTCGGCGCCGGCAGGTCGTCGCGCAACAGCGCATGCAGCTTCGGCAGGGCGTGATAGGGCACCATCGGGAACATGTGGTGCTCGACATGATAGTTCATGTTCCAATAGATGAAGCGCGAGATCGGGTTGATGGTGACGGTCCGGCTGTTCAGGCGATGGTCGAGCACATTCTCGGCCAGCCCGCCATGCTGCAGGATTCCGACCAGGACCATGTGCCAGCAGCCGTAGAGCCGCGGCAGGCCGATCAGCATGAAGGGCAGAATCGACTGCAGATAGAGCGCGGCGGCAGCGGTCGCCACGTAGATCAGGCACCAGACCCGCGCCGCGCGGAAGACGCGCTGGTGTTCCATCTCCGGAATATAGAGCGCCTCCTGCGGATCGAGCCGTCCGCCGGCATTCAGCAGCATCAGCCGCAGCGCCTGTGGCACGTCGAAGATACCGAAGAAGTTGCCGAGGATGCGCATGAGCTTGGCGGGCCGCATCAGCACGATCTCCGGGTCGCGGCCGACGATGACCGTGTCGGTATGGTGGCGGCTGTGGCTCCAGCGCCAGGTCACCGGATTGCGCATGATCATGAAGCAGGCAATCTGATAGACCGCGTCGTTCATCCAGCCGGTGCGAAAGGCGGTGCCGTGCCCGCATTCATGCCAGCGGCTGTCGGACGCGGAGCCGTAGAGCACGCCATAGGCGGCGAAGCACGGCAGGCACCACCACGTGCCCCAGAACCAGATCCCGAGCCCGCCGAACACGACCATGGCGCCCAGCCAGATCGCGGTGTCGCGGATGGCCGGCTGGTCCGAGCGCTGCATCAGCGCCTTCATGGTCTTGCGCGGGATCTCGCTGTGATACCAGGCAGCCGAAGCGAGGCCGCGCTCGACCGCCAAGGCGCCATCCGGTCCGGTCAGGCTGTAATCGCGCACGCGCATCGGCACTCCGGTCATGGGACCGCGAGTTTAGCTGGATTCGTCGGTGATGAGCGGCCCGACACATAGGTAACAGATCGTACCGGACACATAGGTAACACTTTCCCCGGTTTTTTGGGGGGTGTCGATGCCTTGGAAGGAGTGTTCGGTCGTGGACGAGCGTCTCAGGTTTG